>CALEEC010000109.1 GCA_937949245.1 uncultured Gemmataceae bacterium
GCTGCCTGATTGCGAACGATGGGACTGGGTTCCCGAGAAAGCACATCGCGCAACAGTGGTGCGTGGACGGGGCCGAAGTCACCCATCAAACGGATCGCCCAAGCTCGAACATGGGGATTCTCATGGCGTAAGGCGGTCTCGAATGTCGCCGCGTCCAAACGGCCCATGCTGGCCAGGGCCCACAACGATTCAAGCGCCAGTTGGCCTTTCTCGACGCGAAGCCAGTGACGCAATGGTTCCACGGCGTCGTCGCGATTGCGTTCTCCGAGCAATCGACGGGCCTCGCGACGCCACCAAACATTCGGATGCTTTAACAGATCGAGCAATTCCGCCGAGCTTTTGGTTCGCAAATCGAAGGGCGAAATCGGCTTCGTTCCTTGATAGGCGAGTCGATAGATTCGCCCATTGGTGCGATCCCAATTATCCACCGGATCGAGATGAGCCGCTCGCTTGTCGTGCCAATCGACCACATAAACGGAGCCGTCCGGCCCTAATAACAAATCCACGGGCCGGAACCACGGATCTTTCGAGTCTATCGCCGTGCTATGATGCTGCGCGGTGAAACTCGATCCATGAGTGCTAAGAGCATGCCAATTGACCACGTTCGATAACAGATTGCCGGCAATATACAGCCCACGATATTCTTTAGGGAAGGTATCCCCTAAATAGACGATTCCCCCACAAGTCACATGCCCACCTTGGAAATTGTGATAGGGCACATGGTCGAAGTAGCCGTAAGTGTTCGGATTGTGCAAAGGTCCATGCTTGGCAAAACCTTTCACATAGTAGGCACCTTGAACCTGATGCAGCATGGCATGGTTGCCCCAATTGGTGCCGGCTAAAATTTGCCCGACTTCATCAAAGTCCAGTCCCCAGGTGTTGCCCCCTCCTTCGGAGAAAAGCTCGAACTGTTGGCTTTTGGGATGATAACGCCAAATACCTTGCTGAAACTCGATCGGCGGCTCGTTCGGCTTAGCGGGATTGCGGATTTTCGCCGTCACTGTGCTGCCTTGGGCACCATACAGCCAACCATCAGGTCCCCACTGCAACGAATTGGCATAAGCATGCGAGTCTTCCATGCCGAAACCACTGAGCAGCACTTCGGGAGGACCATCGGGCACATCATCTTGGTTGCGATCAGGGTAGAACAGCAGGTAGGGAGGTTGAACTACATAAACACCGCCATTACCAAGACAAAAGCCACTCGCTAGGTTGAGATCGCTCAGGAAATCTTTCGCTTTGCGATACCGGCCATTTCCATCGGGATCTTCCAAAATGGTGATGCGATCGGCCCCCTTCGGCCCTCGGGGCGGAGGCTCGGGAATGCGATCCCACACGGTTCGCAGGTATTGATCCTGCCGCACCGCTTTTAGTCCATTGGGATTCGGATACTGCAAATACTGCAAGACCCACAAACGGCCGCGTTCGTCGAAACTGATCGATACCGGTTGACGAATCATCGGTTCCGCTGCTGTGATACTTACTTGAAAGCCGGCGGGAACCTGCATGCGGCGGACCGCTTGCTCTGGTGTCAGTCCTTGAGCAAAAGCCGCAGTCGAGCCTATCGAACACCAAGCCACAACGAAAAGCGATCGCATCATAGGAGTCAAGGTTGCAACGGTTATGGTTGAGGAAGTCGTTCAAACAAGCTCAATCCTATCGTTGCCGTGCACGGAATTCAACGATCCGTTGGCAACCCGCCAGTGGTGGGATCAGGGTTCTGTCGCCGTTAGAGCCAGATCTACTCGCAGATATTGCCGCTCTCCTGCGCGTTTGCACCGCTCCAAAGCGGCAAAACGCCCGCCTAGGTATGCACTGCATCAAACATCGTAATCGCCAAAGGGGTGAAGAGGATCACCGGGAACCACGCCGCCAATGCGGGGGCGAGGTAATCGTTCTCGCCTAGGTATTTACAGCCGAACACTGCCGCGTAAAAGATGGCGCACATGGCCAAACACATTCCCGTACTGATGAAGACGTGTCGATTTTGATCGCGAAGAATAATTCCCAACCCGATCAGAACCAACAGCATCCCCACGATCGGACGAGTCAATCGCATATGATAAAGCACGGCCACGGCATTCATCCGCCGACCATCGGGACGTTCTAACAATTCACGGAGTTGTCTTGTCGAGGCATAGATAAACCAGGTTCGCTGTCGTGTCACCATATCGAACGTGACATCCGCACTACTAAGAAACCATTTTCCCGGATCAATCATTTGCAAGGAGGGATGAGGATTGTCCATTTCCGCCGGATTCGTCCCGGTCATCAACCATCCCCCCGTATACGGCTGTCCTTCTGCGGGGGGAATGTATACAGCCTCCTGCGCGCTGATATGGATCATCGCCGAGGAGTTCGTCTCAGGGGTAGTAACGTAGAATAACTTGATGCTTTTGTCCTTGCGAATGGCTATCATGCCTTCGATGTGAACCCCATTGCTATCATATGCTCCCTGAACGGCAATTTGTTTCTCACCATGCGGATCATCTCGTTGAGCCATCAGTTTTTCACCCACCTGAGGGATAACCAATTCCTGATTGAGAATCCCCAGACCAATCATAGCGATGGCACCGCACAACACCGGACGCAGTACTCGACGAGTGGATACCCCCGAAGACAAAAGCGGCAGCAGCTCGTTGCTCCGTTGCATCCAGGCCACGGTGAACATAGCGGCTAGCAGAACAATCGCTTCGCAGAGGCGATCAAAAATCTGAATCACATTGTAGCTGTAGAAAGTGACGATATGCTGCGATACTTCCGCCAAGCCCCGGCCATCTTGGGCGAAATCATCGATGTTGGTGAACAAATCGACGACAATGTACAGGCTCAACATGCTCACCAACACGATGGCATAAGCACGGAGAAACGAAAAAAACAACATGCGATCTATCGTCAGCATTATGGGCGAGCCTCCAACGATGGTGCCGGCTCCGCCGGCTGACGGATCCAAAGCCGATTGTCCTTCCCCTGCCGAGCGCATTTCAGCGACATGTTGGATGGATTTCGGCGTATCCCTGTCTGGTAGCTTTGCAAATATTGGGCAATGTACTCATTCGCTGATGTGGAGTCTTCATGAGCAAAGCCGTTGGCCCGCAGTTCTCGAATGGCTTCTCCTACCGTCCACCCCTCGCATTCCATGCGATAGATGGCTACCAGCAACCCCGTTCGGTGCAGCCCTGCTTTGCAATGAAGGAGGATGGGATAGGCAGTCGGATCATCCAACACTTGCAGATATTCGTCGATCACCCGAGGACGTTCCTGCTCGTCATGTTTCGGAGGTAATAGATCCGGCTCCAGCAGTAGATAACGGACGCCAAGTTGCTGACACAGCGTGCTTTCGCGAATCACCGGCTTGCCAAAATAGGTTTCACGCATCAGCGGATCGGGGGCCTCGTTTTGCAGATTGATGACCGTTTTAATCTGATGCCGTTCGATCACCTCGCGAAGTCCTTGGGCAGTCAGTTGTCCCGATCGGTAAAACCGCCCCGGCGTCACCTCGCGAAACCGTTTGGCGTGAGCGTACACGGCACGATAGTACAACGAAGGCACCAGCACCACCGACAACGCCAGCGCTAAGCCCAACGGCCAACGCAACCACCACGGCATACCACCTTCCCCCCAGGAAGATCGGCGAGGCAATCAGTTGAGTCGGTCGGGATACTGCCGTTTCGCTGCGATTTTGGCAAGATCAATCTCTCGATTCCCTACCGCACTCCTGCTGCAGCGGCTCGTTTCGCTGCGATTTTGGCAAAATCAGTCTTTCGATGCCGCGACATGTTCCTTGATGGATAGAGACGTGACGCGATCCGCTCTCCCTGAAAGCAAGACGCCGTGAGGAGAATAACTCGCTTCACGGCGTCTGGGAAACTTTCATTCGCTCAAGGAAATGATTACTTCTTCGACAGATTTTCTCGGATGAACTTCAGCACTTCCGTCGGATGCTCTTTGGGATTCACCTTGTCATAAATCTTGGCGATTTTACCTTCCTTGTCGATGACAAAGGTGATCCGCTTGGTCACTTTGCCATTGTCGGCCATGACGCCCAACATTTTCGACACTTTCATCTCGTCGTCTGCCAAGAGGGGGAAGTTCAATTTCTCTTTCTTGACAAACTCCTCTTGAGCCGACAATTTGTCGATGCTGATACCGACGATGACCGTATCCAACGCTTCAAAATCCTTGGCCACATCGCGGAAACCGCACGATTCAATGGTGCATCCTTTGGTCATGGCTTTAGGATAGAAGAACAGCACCACGTTTTTCTTACCCTTCAGCTCGGCCAAGTTCAGCATCTTCTTCTCGCCCGTCGCGGGAAGACTGATTTCAGGTGCACTATCGCCTTCCTTGACTTTCACCACATTGTCCGCCGACCAACTGATCGACACTCCCATTGCCAATAGCGTCACGCTCAACAGTTGTTTGAGATACCACATTAGTCTGTCTCTCCTTGGATGCATTCGTTGAAGTCCGCTGTCTCGCCAATGGATCCCAATGCTCAACGAACATGGTTATTTTGCCCACCCATACCAACCTCAGCAAGTCTTTGTTGGATGGATTCAACAATCCGCCAGTTCCCCATAGTGGGCGTGCCTGAAGGAGGAAGGCGAGAAGATGTGTGGTATCTCATCCCCCGAGCGACGGGCATGCTCGGTGTAGGTGCATTCCTAGCATCCCGCTATCCGTTCAGGGATAGGCAAGTGCAAACCAAGAAACGATCACGATACCTCCGTTCTCGATTGCTCCTCGGACTCGGAATTCGGGGGGAGTGGAATCCCCAGTTCTCCCAGACGACCAACCAATCTTCGACGGCATTCCCCACAACTGATGCACTTTCTGCTCAATAAACGAGCCATCTTTTCAGCCGAGCGTCGCCGCAACGTATGATCCACCAAGGGGAGGAATTCGTGAAACAGATAATCGAGCCACGCCTTCAGACGTTCTGCCAGAACTCGTGGAGGTTCGCGGTAGGTAACTTTCAACGGTCCAAATTTCAGTTCAAATCCACCGCCGAATCGTCGGCTTCGGGCGAGAATCTCTGGCCGATCCTTCGGGTCCGAGATCACTGCTCCTTTATAGTAGATTCCTTGCTTGCAAATCAGAATCGGGGCATCGTCGCCTGGCTGGCCCGATAGTTCTCCCCGAGGTTGAAGCAAGAGCAAATCGGGGCGTATGTCGAGATATTCCCCCCCCAGAGGCGGATAGCGGGCAAGCTCAAACACGCTGGTTGCTATACCGATCTTCGACCAGGGGTGCCGCGGGTTCAATTCCCACAACCAGCGCAGATGAGCCAGCCCATCCAGATTTTCCGACTCGATCACTCTCCCGAATTTCGGCAGCACCTGACCAAGTTCATGCAGGTCAAGGACTTCTATGCCCGTCTCAAAAGCATGAGCGCACATCAGTACCCGCAACCGTGCTTGATTCCCCCGACTCCACCAAGGAGCCGATAGGATACTTGACAGCAAATGCTCGAGGACATCGATAGGAATTTCTTCTTTGAACACGGCGGAGATTAAGCGATCGAACACTAGAATCGGATCTCGCCCCGAGTCGGTAGCATCCGCGATCTGCAAACGGCACAGGGCCGCCAAAAATACCGGGTCGGCCCGACCTTCTTGAGTCGGCGGAAGCAGCGAGCGAATGGTAGAACTCAGGATCAATTCCCGAGCCAACGGCCTTCCGCGGCCCACACTCCCAAGAGCCAAACTCGCCAGGAACCGTGCATTTTCCAACTCCAACGGCGAGGTATTCAATCGTGGCACCAGTTGCGTCCAAGCGTAATTGATGGCTCGATGTTGTGCCTCACGCTCGAGATCTATCGTTCGTTGAAGATAGAAGTAGACCGAAGATGCCACCAACAGAATCCCGACGACGGGAACGATCGGGAGGAACTCCCCCGGCAACAGCCACGCCACGATCAACGCCAAGGCGATCATCGGCCCTAGCACAGTCAATTTCCAACGCGATTGCGTCCAGAAACGCCCCAGATCAGGACCATCGTAAATGGTTCCCTGGGGAACATCGATGGTTAAACGACTGCACCAACTCCGATATGCGACTTCCACGCTGTACCCGTAGGCCGCTAACCTGCCATGGGACAACACCAACGGCCGAAGTTGTTCCTCGTCTGGCAAAGCAACGACAGCAAAGCAGTGAGGACACACCGTAGCGTTTTGCTTCAACGCCTCGCGGCGTAGACTGTGCATCACCTCCGCATCTTTCGCCCCCGAACTTAAGAGGAGTCGTTGCACGCGAATCAAGCCGTTGTTGGGATCCAGTTGCTGGGCAATTTCACAACTACGTTCATAGATGTCGGGATCACCTGTACGGGTGTAATCTTGAAGCCAACGACCGACCATATGCCATGGCTCGCAGACCGTTTGGCCATCCAGCATCAAGCGATGCTCCGCCCAGAGATGCTTGATCATCTCGGGCCGAGACAATTTCACGCGGCAACGCGGACAACGTGTCAGACTGCGTTCTTCCAACTCGGCATACATTCGATCGAGCAGTTCGGAACCATTGACTTGACGCCGAAGTTCGCGCAGTCGTTCGAGTGCCTTAGCCCCTTTTACATCGGCGATAAGAGATTGAAGAATTCGTTTCGCCACAGGCCCATTATCCGGCAGAACGGTCAACAACCGTGCCGCAATTGCCATTCGCAAGTCTAAAGACCGCCGACGATCTGCGACAACAGCGCTCAGCAATGCCACCAAAGAAGCGTCATAGGGAGTTGGAAGACGATGCAAAAACTCCACAGCGATTCGCTGAATTTCATTGTCCCCGTTGAGCAACCGAGCGACCATGGTAACGAGTTCGGGTTCATCTTGAAATCGATCCACCAACTGCTGCAAAGCAAGATGGCGTTGCTCAGGGGTAGCAGCATGAGCGACACGACGGATTAGGTCGGTCCATGTGGAACGGGCTTTTGCTGCATTATCATTCATACATCTCCCGTCCATTCCGGATGGATCGCTGCTAGGACGGAGTTGATCCTTCCTTGAGTGAGCGACGTTCGCGAGATTCACTCCGTTGCCAGAGAAGTATCATGATTCCCTAACAACCGCTGACGAAGTTCCTGCATCCCCTGGATGGAATCGAATACAAACAGTCCCAGTCCCGCCCAAATAAAGGTAAAGCTGACCCAATGCGAGACAGTGAAGGTTTCTCCTAAGACCCAGACTCCCAAGATCAAAGCAATACTTGGTGACAAATACTGCAAGAATCCCAAAGTAGTGAGACGTAATAACATCACTGCTTCAGCAAAACAAATCAAAGGAACTGCTGTGACAATTCCACTAGCAACGACCCACAAATCCAATTGCCAGTGGACAGCTCCGAACACCATTTCCCCGCGATACCCCAGCATTCCTAAGTAACCGACAGCGAAGGGCATCAGGATCAGTGATTCGATCGCCAATGCGATCACCCCATCCACGGCCACACTTTTTCGGACCAAACCATATAAGCTGAAAGATACTGCCAGGGTAATAGCAATCCAAGGAAAACCATTCCCTTGCAAGGTCATTAAGAAGACTCCGACCATTGCTAGAAGCAAGGCCCCCCATTGCAACCATCGGAGGCGTTCATGATATACGAAGATTCCCAAGGCCATATTGGCCAATGGTGCGACAAAATATCCCAAACTTGTCTGCACTACTTGTTGTGTGGATACTCCATAAATGAACACAAACCAATTCACTGCGATCATCATCGTGCTGAGCAGAAACCATTTCATCACTCGAAACTGAGTTATGATGTTGCCAAACGCAGACCAACGGCGCGTCGACGAAAGTAGCAATCCCAAGAACACCAAAGACCAAATAATGCGATGGGCTAGGGTTTCTAACGGGGGAACTAAACGAATTTGGTGAAAATATAATGGTACTAGCCCCCAAGCACCATAGGCGGCTATTCCCCAAAATATCCCTTCGCGCGATAGCGGCTGAGATGGAGTCATACCGACTGCTCGGCCTCCCATTTCTGCAATCGCCGAGCTAGTAACTGATGAAAATGATAGCCGCCATTTTCGCGTTTCACACTGAAACGGCCCGTGGAAAAGGATCGGCTTTTCAATCCCCGCTGAACTTCCTCACAAATACTGATGTCTTCTTGCTGCACCCGCTCCGCCACAGCCATGCTTTCTGCGATGAATGATTCGTTCCCTTCCACGCGGAGAAAGTAAAACTCGAATATCACACGACACTCTTCGGGACCGATTGGCCAGACGAGGTTCAAATCCATCACCCCTGCGTAATGATTCACCATCACGTTGGGAAATATCCACCAGTACGCCGCTTCGGTTCCGGTTCGCGTTCGGTTGGCCAATCCCTGGTCATCTGGAGCGGTATCTTGCTTGAGCGGCGAGGTCTGAACATTCACCCAGTCATATAACGTGGTTCTGTAGCTTGCGTAGTCTAACACTCCCGCCAAACTGGGATGCACAGTGTTGACGTGATAACCACCATCGAGATAGTTATCGACAAACACTTTCCAATTGCATTTTAATCGATACTCTTTGGTGGTCACAAATTGCTGCTGGTTGAGATCTGTCTCAATTGCCCATTGAGGTAACGGAGAGAGATACGCTTCTAAGGAATCACTCGGCTGCCCCAGATGCACCCAGACCCAATGTCCCCATTCGGCCACAGCGATAGGAGTTAGCCCGTTGTCCTCTAGGCGAAAATCACAGACACCGTCAAACTCGGGCATTCCTCTCAACTGACCTGACAAATCATAAGTCCAACCGTGATAACGACAACGTAACTTGCTCACCTTGCCACAAGGAGCCGTCAGCAGCGGTGCCGCTCGATGGCGGCAAACATTGTGGAACGCGCGTAGAATCCCTAATTCATCCCGCAACACCAGAATGGGTTCGCCAGCAACGTCGGCGGTGAGGAAGTTGCCCGGTTGTTGCACCAAGGCTCGGCGGCCCACGAGCTGCCAAGTGGTGGCGAACACGGCTTCACGCTCTGCTGCATCAATCAATGGATCATGATACCAATTCGCAGGGATAGTGTGTGCGTAACGCAGCGGCAAGGTGGGATCAAATGCGTGTACCAGTTCAGCCAATCGTGACATGGGCGGAATCTCCCAGAAGCGACAGAGCCATCCTCTTGCCTCTTCTCAGATTTTACAGAAATCGTAGCTTGTCTCCCATAGGTCCATTTTTCCCACACCGATGCGAGACGATTGCTATGTCGACTCCCTCCGAAACCATTCTCCAGTTTGGCGCGGGCCGATTTCTGCGAGCCTTTTTTGACCTGTTCGTGCATCAAGCGAATCAGCAAGGCCAAAATATCGGTCAGATTGCGGTGATCCAATCGACGGGCGACGATCGCGCTAGTTTGCTGAACTCGAGCGGTGGGAAATACCACGTTATCATCCGCGGAATTGAAGAGGGCAAAACCATCGATCGCGTTGAAGAATGTGGCAGCATCTCTCGGGCTTTAGTCGCTGATCGACAATGGGACGAAGTGCTTGCCCTGGCTCGTTCCCCTTCTCTGCGGACCATCGTATCCAACACCACGGAGGCGGGGTACAATCTCGACCCCAGCGACGGTCCGACCAGTGCCCACCCCAAGTCATTTCCTGGCAAACTCTACGTCTTGATGCGCGAACGCTTTGCGGCGCAATTGCCGGCTCCCACGATCATCGCCTGTGAATTGCTCGAAGGAAATGCCGTACTGCTCCGCGACAAAGTGCTCGGATTAGCCGATGCCTGGGGCGGTTCGGACGAATTGAAACATTGGCTACGCCAGGATTGTGTTTGGCTGCAAACTTTGGTCGATCGCATCGTCTCGGGAACGCCGAAAGATCATCCTCTACTAGCCACCGATCCGCTCGTCATCGTGGCCGAGCCTTTCGCCTTCTTCGCGTTGGAAGAACATCCACGTTCGGCATTTACTTGCATCCACCCCGCGATCGTGCGGACACCGGACGTTTTACCCTATTTCCTCCGCAAGGTACGCATCCTCAATGCCGGACACACCGCGTTGCTGATTCAGGCTCAACCGAAAGGCTATGCCCTTGTCCGCGAAGCCATGGCGGACCCGGAGTTAGCGAACTGGCTCGAACGACTTTTCGCCGAAGAGATCGTCCCCACCTTGGAAGGTCGTGTCGCCGAACCGCAACGGTTTGCCCTACAAACGCTCGATCGCTTCCGTAATCCCTTTCTCGATCACAAATTCTCCGACATTGCCCTGCACCACAGCACCAAGGTGCAAATTCGTTTGGTTTCGACTTGGAAGGAATACCAGGAACGCTTCGGCAAAGAACCGCCTCTGTTGACGGCCGTATTGCAATCGGCAGGAGTGCTATGACGATCCCACGGAAGGTAACACAACTCGGGGGACTCTCGGACTCGATGCTTGCTTGTCACCCGCCGTCTATCGCGCGGACGGCGGCAGTGCTGATTCAGCGGAAGATAACACGATCTTTTCGGGTCCAATGCTCGATTTTTCGCTAAAACCAATTGCCTCACCAACAGAGATTCCTCAAGATGGGGAAACTAGGCAAAGATAAAGGCGTTTCCCCTTGAGGTACCTATGAAATATCTCCCTATACTCTTGTTGTGTATCGGCGTTTTCACGTCTTCGGCCCTTGGCGATGAACCGGAGCAATTGCCTGCTCCCAAAACCAAGATTATT
>CALEEC010000110.1 GCA_937949245.1 uncultured Gemmataceae bacterium
GGGCCAACTGTTGAGCAACGCCCGTCGCCCCTTCACCGCCCTGACCGGAGGAATCATCCCTCCCTTCTGCCCGCAGAAACCCTCGGCTGAAGAATTGGCCGACCCCGGTGCTGTCGGAGCCGCTGCGAAAGTGAAAGCTGACGAAGCCGAAGCTGCCAAACGCAAAGCGGCCGTCCGTTTCCTGGGCACCGTCGATTGCAACTATTGGCCGGAAGCCAAAGAGGCCCTCATCGCCGCCTTACGCGAGGATCGCAATGAATGCGTCCGCCTCGAGGCCGCCTTGGCTTTGGGCAAAGGGTGCTGCTGTACCAAAGAAACGATCGCAGCTCTGACCCACGCCATTTCTTGCAGCAACAAGGATGGCGGATTCATTGAACGGTCCGATCGGGTGCGTATTGCTGCCATGTATGCCCTGCAGCACTGCTTGAGCTGCTACAACGCCCCTGCCAGCGAAGAAGAACCCGAAGAGAAGGAACCTCCTAAGCCGGAAGCCCCGGAATCAAGCCCCAAACCCGAAAACAATCCCCCCGGAGGTTCCAACGGCAACCAAACGACTTCGGCCACGAAAGAGACCTCGCTGCAATTAGTCGGCCATACCACCAAGCCAGCGAAAGTGGATGTGAAGACCTACTATGCCAACTTCTCCAAATCGGGCAAAGCGGTCGTGACCGAAGCACGAAAGGCCATGGCAGCGGCCAACAAAGGCATTGATGGTCAGCTATTGGTTCAGAATTCCTCGGCTCCGCCAAGCGGCTCACGTTCGCTCTCGGCCATCATCGACAAGGCTTTTGAGTCCCAACCCACCGTCGAGAAAGTCGAGATTATCGATGTCGACCCCCGTACGGGACGCCGAACCGTTCAAACCGTGCAACCGAACACGTTGTTCGAGGCTCTTTATCGCTCGGATGAAGACGTGGAACCGAAACTGGCTCCGCCGGTGTCTCTGCTCGATGCGCCGAAGATGAGTCCGAATCCGGTGTCCACGCCGAAAGCATCGGCCCATCCGATGGTTGCTCCTTCCCCCACGGTTGATCGCTCGCTGATGCTGCCTCCTCCCGCAACGAGCGTCCCGGGGAGCCCACCGACGCTGCCTCCGACGACCTTCCAACCGTATCCTACCGCTACGACTTCGCCTCGCACCGTGGCCACCACGCCGGCGAAGCCGACGCCGGTGGGGCAAACTCCCACGGTACAAACTCCGGCGGTGCCCCCCCCTGTGCCGCGAATTCCAGTAGTGCCGACCCCGATGGGGCAAGCTCCAGTGGTTCAGGCTCCGGTGGTGGAACCCGCTCCCAGTATCGCGATGCCTCCGGTGCTGCCCCCGAAGTCTCCTACGGTTTCGACTGCGGTGAAATCTTCATCCACGGCTCCCGCTGCAACGACCTTGCCGCAACCTCAGCCGACCACCCACCCAAAGGATGCCTCGAAAACGATGACGGCCCCCCCTGGCCGAGCGACTATTATCGATCCGAAGCCGGTACAACCGACGCCATCGGCCCCAGTCGCAGTCCAACCCAAGCCGCAGCCGTTGCCGACCAGCGTTGCCCAAACGCCATCGACTCCCAGCACGCCGTTGCCCGCGCCTGCTCCTACGCCGGTGCCCCCTGTTGGTTCGATCGTGCTATCGCAGACGCAACCGACGATCATCCATGCGGCCCCGACGACAGCGAACACCCCAAGCAGCACGCCGAACAGTGCTTCGACGACGCTTCCAGCCGTTAAGACGGTGTCGATGAGCCAACCCAACGATCAACTGATGCGTTCTCTGACTAGCGGAACCATCCGAGAGCGGGAAACTGCGGTCAAGAGTTTGACCGGCGAAGAACTGCGGATGCATCCCCAATTGCTCAACGCTGTTCTGAAACTTGCTCGGCAAGATGCCAACGTCGATGTCCGCAAGGCGAGCATTCAATCGCTGGTCCGTTGTCAAATGGTCACGCCGCAAGTCATGGAAACGCTGCGGACGCTGTCGGAAGATGCTCACCCGATGGTTCGCACCGAAGCGGCCATCGCCTTGGCCCGGTTGAAATCGGTACGCTAAGCTCTAGCCTCTGGTGGACGATTGATTTAAGGGCCAACACGCTCCATCGATGTGCGTCGACGGAGCGTCATTTTTCGCATAAAGCCGACGACGCAAGATGAAGAGCCGACAACGCAAGTCGTCGGGTGAGAACACCTGCGGATGCGTCCAATACCCGCGGACTTGCGTTTGCGTCCGCGGCTCTTATCGTTGGCAATACCACTGTGAAGTCTCCCCAACACTCTCACGCATCCCTCGATCCTTGGGTGGCCAATGCATCCGCATCGGCCCTTGGATCGACGAAGCCACGGGGAGCTTAGCATCCATGTCGGGCCATTCGTAGACCTCGGCCAAAACGATCGCCGCGAGCAGCAAGGTCGCGATGGGTTGCACGCCGAGCGCTTGCACCATCCAATCCTTCGGAAACATCGCCGCAATCAGGACCGTAGCGAACAGCATGGCTGCGACGAAAGCCACCCCCCACGCAAAAGGGGTTCGCTGTTTCGGGGCAGCAGCCAAAGCGATCGCAAACAAGGGTGCCACCAAAGCATACGTCGCCGATTCGGTCGCCGGCCCCAGCACTGTGATCCAAGCCGACCCCAGCAGTAAGGTCATCCGTAGTCGGGGGCGGGCATCGGTTTCGTTCCAACGCATGCGCACGATCACCGCCGCTAGGGCCAACGCCGAGAGCATCTGCATCGTCAGGTATATCCGCGGCGTGGGAGCTTCCCACCAGACTCGTAAGATCAAATACAGGTCGCGGGAACAGCGTTCCAGGTCGGCTAAGGCACGGTTGTCGATCGTCAACCATCCCCACCATTGCTGGTACAGATACGCTCCTCTCTGCCAACCATCGACGCTCCAGGGGAGTGCCAAGCCGATCAATAGTCCGACGAAGTAGCGTGGCAAGAAGCGTTTCGGATGGGCCGCACATAGCAACAAAGCCACGGCGATCGGATAAACCTTCACCAGCGTGGCTACCGTGAAGCACAATGCCCCCAGGTTCCAGCGTTGCCTAGCGACCGCTGCAATCCCCCAAAGCATCAGTCCGATCAAATGCGGATTGGTTTGTCCGTTGTTGATACTTCCCAACACCAAAGGCAGTGTCAGCAGATACAGCACGCCTTGCCGAGCCGGAGACAAACGCATCGGCAGTAAGGCCCGCACAAAGACGGCTAAGCCACTGAGGAAAAGCCAGACGCCCAGCCAACGAAATAAGATCGCCCCAAGTTTCAGGGGCAACCAAGTCCAAGGAACGAACGCCATGGCCATCGTCGGCGGATAGCGAAATACATCATGCCCCGGGATCGGCTCGTAAGGATTGGCACCAGTGCACCAAGCGTTCGCCGCGTGTAAATAGATCGGGTACACCGTATGCGACCACGGTTGGGCTACGGCCACGCGAATGGTAATGACGAACACGACTACCGACCAAACGAGGATCGCTCCGTTCGGCCAAAAGTCGGGACGATTGACCCACCTACGCCATCGTTCCATCGGTTATTCCCCGGGTTCCTTCCCCCGCCTCGCATCGAGCCACGGAGCAGCTAGCTAGGAATCCATCTACCGATTTGGCTCGATTTCTAGAGCCTCGCCTCATGCATTGTGCTAGCTGTTGCCTCATGCATGCGCTGCCCAACTGCCTGCTTCGCGGACGCGATCAAGCGGCCATCAAGGAATCGCCGCGCGGATCGGAACGATGTCCGCCACAAATGCCTCGCTTGGAAGCACGGATGAATTGCACCATTTCACGCACAGTGGCATATTCGCCCAGTTCCGCGAGCATCTTGTCCAAGGCTGACCTTACCGTAAATCCCTTGCGGTACAGGATATGAAACGCACGCCGCACGGCGTCGATCTGCTCGTTGGCAATTCCCGCGCGACGCATGCCGATGACGTTGACCCCCACCACACGATCAATCGATTGTTGCATGATGAACGGCGGAATGTCTTTCGTGGTTCCTGAGCAACCACTGAGCAAAGCCAACCTTCCTACTCGCACCCATTGATGCGTTGCCGCGTTGCCGGAGATGAAGACGCGATCTTCCAAGACACAATGTCCCGCTACCAGCGCCCCATTGGCCAAGATGCAGTGATTGCCGATCTGGGCATCATGTCCAATGTGAGCATGAGCCATCAGGAAGTTATGATTGCCGATGACCGTTTGCAACCCCAGATGCGAACCGCGATGGATAGTGACATGTTCACGGAAGATATTGAAATCGCCAACCAAGGTGCAGGTCGGTTCGTCGTTATATTGAAGATGCTGTGGTCTGGCTCCGAGAACGCATCCCGTACCAATCTGATTTCCTCGCCCCAGAGTCAATGGGCCAATCAGGTGTACATGCGGTCCGATGACACACCCTGGGCCAATGCGCACGGCTCCTTCGATGACGGTGTAAGGTCCGATCTGAACACCCTCTGCAATGTCGGCTTCCGGGGAGATTAAAACAGTGGGATGAATACGCGACATGGGAATCCTTTCCGCCGAGTGACACAGGAGCCGGGGCGATTTTCGCGACAGGCTCGAGATGTTAAGTCGTCTTGGAAGATGTCTTACCCGTTTTGGCGATTTGGCACTAGATCAGATTCCACAGTTTGGCTGACTTGCCTATCAAGTGGAAAATGGGGATACTCAAAAGGGCATCCCCTCACGGAGCATAAGGAAGGTCGAGATCCTGGCTTTCAAGGGAAGGACCGTTGACGATGCAAGCACTCTTTCGCTGTGAACAGGGTCATCATTGGCAGACGGCCACCCCTGACAATATTTGCCCGGAATGCGGCCGAGCCGGCCATTTAGCTTCCCCGAACGGCACCTTGCCCGACACGGTCGATTTGGCGCAATCCCGCCCGGCCCCTTCGACCAATACAGAGCGAACCCTCGTCGAATCGCCTGCGGCTTCAGGGGAAAAACGGCTGGACTCTCTCTTCGGAGACTTAAGCGACGAGTTGAAGACCTCCCCTGTCCTTTTGCCGAAGGATGGGGGAAATGCGGCTGCGTCCGCCAAAGAAGCGGCTGCGATTCGCGTCGATCAGGTTCCCGGATACATCATCGAACGGGAACTAGGACGCGGTGGAATGGGAGTGGTCTATCGCGCACGCCATTTGCAGCTCAATCGGCCGGTGGCTTTGAAAATGATTTTGGCCGGCGCTCATGCGACCGCCCGCGATAAAGAACGATTTCGCCGTGAAGCCGAATCGGTGGCCGCTTTGCAGCATCCCAACATCGTTCAGATCTTCGAGGTCGGCGAAGCGAACGGACACCCGTATTTGGCCCTGGAATTCGTGGAAGGGGGCAACCTCTCGCAACGACTTGCCGGCATCCCCTGGCCAGCTCGACAAGCCGCCGAATTGGTCGAACTGATCGCGCGGGCCATGCATTTCGCCCACGAACGCGGGATCATCCACCGCGATTTGAAGCCGGCTAATGTCTTGTTGGTCGAACAACGCACGGCAGCACAACTTCCGCCGCAAACGCAACGTCTTCGGAAGTCTACGGAAACCGTTTCGCCGTTTGCTGGTCGAACGTTCATTCCCAAGGTGACCGACTTCGGTTTGGCCAAACGGCTTGATGATGATGCTGCCACCGAGCATTCGAACACTCGCACGGGGGCCGTCGTTGGCACGCCCAGTTACATTGCCCCGGAACAAGCCTCGGGGAAAAATCGCGAGGTCGGGGCTCCGGCCGACATCTATGCCATCGGCGCGATTTTGTATGAATTGCTCACGGGGCGTCCGCCTTTCCGCGGGGAAACCCCGCTGGACACCGTGCTGCAAGTGATGAGCGAAGAACCCGTAGCGGTCAGTCGTCTACGCCCCAATGTGCCGCGTGATCTGGAGACGATCTGCCTGAAGTGTCTGCACAAAGATCCGGCGAAGCGCTATCCCACGGCCTTGGCTCTTGCCGAAGATCTGCGGCGGTTTTTGAATCACGAACCGATCACGGCTCGCCCTGCGAGTCTGTGGGAACGTGGCATCAAGTGGGCCAAGCGTCGCCCAGCGGCCGCAGTTATGCTGCTGACTAGTGTTCTCGCGATGCTTAGTGTTCTGGGAATAAGCCTGGCTTTCAACATCGAACTGCAACGCGCCGCAGAACGCGAACAGGAAAAAGCGAAAGTCGCCCAAGAGCAATCGGAATTGGCCGAAACGCGTCGCCGCGATGCCGAGACGCAACGTCTGTTAGCCGAACAGCAAAAACAAGAAGCCGACCGCCTTCGCCGCGATGCCGAAGAGCAAAAACGTCGTGCCGAACAACAAGCCCAACTGGCCCGCGAGGAATTTGAACGCTCGCGCCGTTCGTTGTACGCCCTGCAATTGACCCAGGTGGCCGCCTTGTGCGAACGCGATCCCAAACGAGCCGCGGACCTGTTGGGAAATCCCACCCGGTGCCCTGACGACCTACGCGACATCACCTGGTCGTATCTACGGAAATTGTGCCAGCGTCGGGATGCTGTCTTGTTCGGTCACACCGGCACCGTCTGTAGCATTGCCTATTCTCCCGATGGTCGATTCATGGCCAGTGCCAGTTGGGATAAAACGGTTCGCCTTTGGGAAGTACGAACCAACCACTGCGTCGGCATTTTGATCGGCCATGAAGGCATCGTGGAAGCGGTCGCTTTCGCCCCTGATAATCGAACCCTGGCCACGGTGAGCGAAGATCACACGGTGCGTTTGTGGGATATTCCCGAGGAACTGCTGGCGATTCGTCCCCAAACTCCGTTGCCCGATCAACCCAAAACGATCAGGCCTTGGGCAACCTTAACCGGGCACGGCGATTGGGTTCGCGCCATGGCCTTTTCTCCCGATGGGCGTCTGCTAGCCACGGCAGGGTCCGATCAGGTGATTCGGCTGTGGCAATTGCCGGGGTCTGCTTTCGATTTTATCAACCTGGGGCCGGTTCGGGGAGCAATCCCTCGTCCTGCCGCACTGCGTAAAGATCGCGAAGTTCGAGAATGGGCCGTGTTGCGCGGGCACAAAGATACCATCTTCTCCCTTGTTTTCTTGAAAGGCCCCACGGAACCGTTGCTGATCTCGGGGTCCGCCGACAGGACGGTGCGGGTGTGGCATGTGTACCGAAATCTCGACTCCAAGATCTTGACCACCACCCGCAATGAGGTGATCGCACTGGCCGGCTCTCCCACCGGGGATCTGCTGGCGATTGCCAGCATGGCAGACGATCACACCAGACGCATTTGGAGCATGCGAGACCGTAAAGACCTGACACGATTGCGGGGACATACCAAGCTCATCTACGCCTTGGCTTTCGCTCCCGACGGCAAAACCTTAGCCAGCGGCGGCGATGACCGCACCATCCGTCTATGGGACGCCGAACTCGGTATTGAGCGCGGTTTGCTCAGTGGTCAAGCCAACTCCGTGCGTTCCTTGGCCTTTTCTCCGGATCGCCGCACTCTCGCTAGCGGAGGGATGGACAATCTTTTGTATCTGTGGAATGCCACTTCCCAACGGGAAGAGTCAGCCTCACTCGCTAACGATTGGACGATTGCCTCTGCCGCGATGTCGTCGGACCAACGATTGCTCGCTGTGGGAGGAACCGACGGCATCGTTCGTGTCTATCGAATCACCGGCTCGGAACCCGGCACCGTCCAACTCCCCACCCATGAGGTGGCTTCCTGGAGCATGGAAAACAAAAGGATCATCACGCACATTGCTTTTCTGCCCGACAATCGCAGCCTCATCACCGCAGATGATGGAGGCATCTTGCGTCTCTGGCCACCGCTCCCTGTGCCCGATCCAGTTCGCGGCAGAGGTATTCCCACGGTGATGAAGGAATTACGCCGCATCAATGCCTCAGTCGGCAGCATTCGTTCTTTCGCCCTCGCCCGCGATGGCAGTTTTTTGGTCGTCGGTGGGGACTCCCTACGCCTCTTCGATACCAAGACCTGGAAATCGAAAGAGTTCCCCCTCCACTTGCCACGTTTCGGCGGAAAACCGCTGGTGCAAGCCCTCGCTTTCACTCCCGACAATCAT
>CALEEC010000111.1 GCA_937949245.1 uncultured Gemmataceae bacterium
GGCGGACGCCCACCCGGCTTCGGCTTCGGGACCAAGTGGACGAGCCGCCGCCACTGAGCGTCGGTCAAGTCCGAGGGATACTGCTTTCTGCTCATGACTCAATTGATAGGCCGACCGGGGCTTTTTGGACAGGCTATAAGAAAACGGCGGACGCTTTAGAAAAACGCCTCGGAGGTCGGCCCTATGTGGTGATAGCGAAGTTCAGCCGCAAATATGCCGATGCCAATCGTCCGCCGGATGGAGCCTACGAAGCACCCGGCGGCAAGTTTGTGTATGATGCCTATCATGACGCTTTGAAGGCAGCGATCCAAGAAGTGCAACAACGTTGGGGCCAGGGCATTCTCATTGACATCCATGCTCAGGGCTTTGCCCCCGATGCCATTTTACGCGGGACATTAAACCTCAAGAGTGTCCAACTTCTGCGCCAGCGTTACGGCTTGGAAGCGGTCAGTGGACCGAACAGCATCTTGGGGCAGATGGAGAAGAAAGGCTACAAAGTCCAGCCGAAAAATGGGACGCTCGATCAGGAAGTGAAGTATCCGGGAGGTTACATCACTGCGGCGTATGGTTCGCATCAGACGGCCGTGGACGCAATGCAATTCGAGTTCGGCAGCCAATTCACGGAGCTAACTGCAGTCGAGATAACCGCGACCGATCTAGCCGATGCCCTCGTGGTGTTCGCCAAACACTATCTTCCCGAGAAACCGAAGAAAGAACCTCACCGCCCCCAGGAAAACCGCGATAAGCACCCCTAGACGCGGGTGTTCAGCACCTCCCGCGATGGACATCTGCCAGCTCGCCAGTTTTGCGTCGTCGAGATGCGCCCAGGTATTGGTCAGCAGTCCCCGTAGGCTGGCCGACGAAGGATGTCGGACTGACACTATACAAAGTAACGAACGGCACCGCGGGATCGATCAGCTCCCGTGGAGAGAGTTCCCCACGGGAGCTGCCAGCGGAGATCGGAACGGTTCGCGGCCGTTCCGCCAGGCAAACGTCGGCATCGATGTCAACTTGCGCCGTTGCTCTCATTTGACGCCGAGCAATTCCGGCAGATATTTCACCGGCAGCGTCCCATGACTCAAGACTGCTTCGTGGAAGCGGCTCAACTGAAACGCTTCGCCTTGCTGTCGTGATACCTTTTGACGCAAGCGATAAAAGGCGGTTCGACCAACGAAATAGGTCGATAGTTGACAGGAACTCAGTTTCGCTCGTTGAATCTTGCCGATCGCCTCGCCTTCAGTTTGATAAGCCCGATCCACCAGCAAACGCAGGGCTTCTTCATCGGAAAACGCGGTGCAGTGCATCTTGTGATCCAGGATGGCATTCATCACTGCTCGCAGATACCACTTCAACTGATGCAAACGCAGCGAAAGATCGCCATCGCCATAGCCTTGATCAAGCATCATCTGTTCGGTGTACACTGCCCATCCCTCGGCAAAGACGCCGGAATACAACACTTTGCGAATCAAGGATGGATGCCGATTGGTATATTCTAATTGCACATAATGCCCCGGATAGGCTTCATGGATGGTGAGAATCTGCAGCATGGCCCGATTGTATTCCTGCAAGAAACTATTTACCCGTCGATCGTCCCATTCGCTGGGAGGCGGGCTGACGGCGTAATAGCTGCTCGCTTTCGGATCGAGCGGCGGAGCTGGGTTCAAATAAGCGACCGAGAAACCACGTTGAAACTCGGGCATCTCGATGATCTGACAGCGATCGGGTTCCGGCAACGGCAGGATTTTCTTGTCACGGATGAAGCGGCGAATCCGCTCGACGGTCGCTTTCGTGTCGTTCAACAGTTCCTGAGCTTGGCCATGATCGCGTGACAGGACTTCGAGGACGGCTCGGATCGTCGCCCGACGCCCCGGCCCATCATCGGGAGGCAATGGAAGATCCGGGAAGGTCTTGCACCACAGTTGCCGAGCGATGACGTACATATCGCGTTCGACGCGGTCGGCCTCTGCTTCCGCTTCGCGAACCACCTCATCGGCGGTCAGACCCGCGTCGAGTTCCCATTCCAGTTTGCGAGCGAAGCGTTCTTTACCGATCCGCCAATTCCCAGTCGAACGAGGCAGCAGCTCCTTTTCGAGGAATTGCAGATAATCGTTCAGTGCCCGTCGAGCCACTTGGCAAGGTTCGCGAAGTTCGCTGAGTTGTGGATTCTCGCCTGTCAGTTCGTAGATCCCTTTCTCGTAAAAAGCGATGGCTCCCTTGACCTGTTTGATCGCCACTTCGGTATGAACGCGGGGCGGATGCTTGAGGCTCTCCTTGGCCACTTGCACCATTCGGGGGATAAAGCCAATCCGTTTCGCTACATTGCGGACGTTCTGTTCTTTGGGCAAAGTCGATTGGGCTAGCACTAGAAACACACTGTCCGACAAATACTCCATCCACAACCGCGGGTCTTCCTCATACACGCGGAATTGTTCATCGAGCCAAAGTTGTTTCTTGAAATGGTGCTCTAAAATCTCATAATCAATCTGAGCGGAACGACTCAGTTGGGCATAGGAAATCTGCTTGGGCAGGTTCGCCAGAGTTTGTTGCAGCCGTTGCCGATGAGCGGCTCGGGCTGCGGGAGAGAGGTCATCCAAGCGATCGTCGTAACGATGATCCCCCAACAGCGTGGCGTAGTAGGGGCGTTGCCGGCATTCCTCTTCGAGATAGGCTTGGAAGAACGCGGCCAGTTTCGCGTCTTCGGGTTGGGCGTCTTTGCCAACAGTTTCGGTTCCCGATGCCAGCATGATCCAGACCTCCCCCAAAGCGAGAAGCGCTAGGAAATATGCTCGGTGCATGCAATACGCTCCCTGCAAACAGCCGATGACTGCGTCGTTCTGATGAGCCGATAGCCAGCAATGTATCCCGAATGTCGCATCTGCCAAGTACCGCGAGTGTCGAGTCTACTGAGTATCGCGAATGTCGAATCTAGGTATTGTGAAGGTCGAATCGGCTGAGTATCCTAAGTGTCGAATCGGCTAAGTATGGCGAATGTCGCATCCGTCCACGATCCTTTCCGAACTTCTGGCCCTCCGTCGCTACGCGCCGTTGGTTCCGATCGCGTTGGCGGCTGGTCTGGGGCTGGTGTTGGACCGCGTGTTTTCCTTGCCGGCGGTGCTGTCGTTAGCATTAGCGATCGGTAGCATTGCCTTGGTCGGGGTATTTTTGCGTCAGCAACGTGAAGCGGCGATGCATGGGGCTTCCTGGATGGCAGTGATGGCCCTGGCGGCAGCGCATCATCATGGTTGGCGTCATCTCTACGCGGCCGACGAAATCGGGAACTTTGTCACCGAGGAACCGTTGTTGGTTCGTTTGCGGGGGGTGTTGCTCAGCGAACCCACGGTGCAACGCGCTGCCAAGAGCGATCCGTGGCGTAGTTTGCCAAGGCCGGATCGTGCCTGGGCTCTGATGCGTGCCGATGCCGTCTGGAGCGATGCGGCTTGGAAACCCGTGCGTGGCCAGGTGCGTTTGTCCGTCGATGAACCTATGTCGGAACTGCACGTCGGCGATGAGGTCGAGTTGCTCGGTTGGTTGCAGGCACCGTTGCGTCCGTTGAATCCGGGCGAACTCCATTATGCCGAGCGCTTGCTCGATCAACGTATCCGTGCTGAAATCCACGTTCGCAAAACCGCCTTGGGAATCACTCGGCTGCAACGTCGGAACGAGACTTCGCTGACAGCGATGTTGGCACAGGTACGCGGATGGGGGCAAAGCCTGTTGGCCGAGTCGCTGCCTGAAGCCCAAGCCGGGGTAGCTGTGGCACTGCTGTTGGGTGAAAGTTCGGCCATGACGCAGAAGGAGTGGGAACCTTACGTCCGCACGGGGGTGATTCACGTCTTGGCCATTTCGGGGCAACATCTGGTCATATTGTCGTTGTTTCTGGCTATGGTGCTTCGCGTGTTCGATGTGCGATGGCGCTCGGGGGTGATCGGCATCACGTTGTTTTTGTTGCTGTATGCGTTGCTTGCGGGGGGAAGGCCTTCGGTCATGCGTGCTGCGGTCATGGTGGCAGTGTTTGCCGGAGCAGTGCTGCTGCGACGGCGTGCCCAGTTGGCCAACACCTATGCATTTGCCTTTCTGGTGGTGTTGATCGGGCAACCGACCGACTTGTTC
>CALEEC010000112.1 GCA_937949245.1 uncultured Gemmataceae bacterium
CCTCCAGCGACGGATCTCGACGATTCGATGACGCCGATTTTGTATTTGACACCATTCCGATCCGCGATAACCTAGAATTGACGATCGTTACCAACCTCCTTTCTCCCTCCAGTAGTGCTAGGAGGCGTCGCATGCGCCTGCATAGCTGGCTATTCGCCGGTTTTTGCCTAGGGGTGTTGTGGTCTGCCGCAGAATCTCAAGTCTTGGCCCAAGAACTGGCAGACGAATGGGCGTTTCAACCGCTCACGCAACCGAAACCGCCGATCGTCCAGCTACGCGACGCCGTCCGTAATCCGATTGACGCTTTCCTGCTGGGTCGACTCGAAGCTAAAGGACTGCGGTTCACGGCCGAGGCCGACAAGATCACGCTATTGCGTCGGGTCACCTTCGGGCTGACGGGGCGTCCGCCGTTGTTGCACGAAATCGATGCCTTCCTCCGCGATACTCGCCCCGATGCCTACGAACGAGTCGTCGATCGATTGCTGCAATCGGTCGAGTACGGCGAACATGCCGCGTCGGCTTGGCTCGATCTGGTTCGTTTTGCCGAGAGTGACGGCTTTAAGGCCGACGACCCCCGACCGCATGCCTGGCGTTACCGCGACTACGTCATCCGTAGTTTCAACAGCGATAAGCCTTACGATCGCTTTATCCGCGAACAATTAGCCGGCGATGAATTGTATCCGGGCGATGTCGACGCCTTAATCGCGACCGGATTCACCCGGCACTATCCTGACGAATACAACGCGGTCAACCTGGAACAGCGTCGGCAAGAGATCCTCAACGACATCACCGACACAACCGGCACCGCCTTCTTGGGGCTAACGCTCGGATGTGCCAAGTGCCACGATCACAAATACGATCCGGTCACGCAGGAAGACTATTACCGCTTTCAAGCCTTCTTCGCTGGTTGGTATCCGCTGGAAAAGCCGTTGAGCGACCAGGCCGAACTGGCCGAGTACCAACACCAATGGCAAGCCTGGCTCGATAAGACTGCGGCCATTCGCAAAGAATTGGAAGCGTTGGAAGCCCCCTATCGGGCCAAGCACATGGCCAAAGAACGGCAACGCTTTCCCGAAGAGTACGCCCGCCTGCTCGACATCCCCGATGAGAAACGCACGCCTTTGGAACGGCAAATCGCCATCATGATCGAAAAGCAGGTGTACCCCGCGCCGAATCGTATCGTGGCCCAGATGAAAGTAGCGGACAAAGAACGCTGGAATCAGATGAACAAACAGATGGTGGAACTCGCGGGACCACGTCCGCCCGAGATGCCGAAGAGTATGGTCATGAACGACTTAGGGCCGACTGCTCCGCCGACGTTCCTGCTGCGTCGAGGCGATTGGAAACGGCACGGCAAAGAGGTCCGCCCCGGGTTCCTCTCAGCGATCGATGACCGCGATGCCCAGATTCAACCGCCGAAGTCCGGCACCAGCACTGGCCGACGCACTGCCTTGGCCAATTGGATCGCCTCGAAGGATAATCCGCTGACCGCCCGCGTCGAAGTCAACCGCCTGTGGCAACGGCATTTCGGGCGTGGCATCATCGGTACTCCCGGAGATTTCGGCGTCCAAGGCGACAAACCGACGCACCCGGAATTACTCGACTGGTTGGCGCAAGAGTTCATTGCCCACGGTTGGAGCCGCAAACATATCGATCGGCTGATCGTTACCTCGACGGCGTATCGGCAGGGCAACTCGGCCAATCCGGCCGCTTGGGCGATCGACCCGGAAAATCGGCTGTTATGGCGGATGAATCGCCGTCGTATTGATGGCGAAATGCTTCGCGATGCAGTACTGACGGTCAACGGTTCCTTGAGCCAACACCGCGGCGGGCCAAGCGTGTTCCCCGAACTGCCCAGCGAGATGAAAGTATCGGCCAACGCGTGGCCGGTGTCGGCTTCACCCCAGGATCGCAACAAACGCAGCATCTACGTCTTTGTGAAACGCAATCTCCGTTATCCGTTGTTTGCACTCTTCGACGCCCCTGATCGTACCGAGGTGTGCGCTCGCCGATTCGTCACCACTACGGCACCGCAAGCATTGACGCTACTGAACGATCGCTTGCTTCTCCAACAAGCGGAAGTCTTTGCCGATCGTGTGCTGAAAGAGGTTGGCCCACTCCCCGAGGCGGTGATCGAACATGCGTTCCGCCTCGCCTTGGCCCGCACGCCGAATAGCACGGAACGGCAAATGTTGCGGCAGTTTCTGACCCGGCAACAGACCTTGGCTTCCGGGGAGTCGGCTTTTCGCACCGCGGTGATCGATCTTTGTCATGTGTTGCTGAACGCCAACGAGTTTCTGTATGTCGATTGATGCGCTGCGATTCGAGTTTCCGGTCGGCTCGGCAAGTTGGACGGTACAGATCCCCCCAACCGTGCATCGACTGCCGAGTCGCTTGGGCCAACCGCAGCCAACCTCGGCTGATCCACGCCAACTGGTGCGCGATGCTCTCGAACATCCGCTGCGGTTTGAACCGTTACGGCGGGCCATTACGCCGGAAGATCGTCTGACCGTGGTAGTCGATGAACAGTTGCCCCGTCTGGCCGAGTTGATTGCGGGGATTTTGGATCATGTCACCCAAGCCGGGGTCGCTTGCGAACAAGTGACGCTGTTGACCGCACCTGCTTCGTCCGCGGAGTCGCGCGGCTGGATCGACGATCTTCCCGAAGCCTACCGCGGCGTTCGTATCGAGATTCACGATCCAGACGATCGTGGCAAATTAAGCTATCTGGCCAGCACCGAGCAAGGACGACGATTGTATTTGAATCGATCGTTGATCGATGCCGATCAAACCATTTTGCTGTGTGGTCGACGTTACGATGCCCAGTTTCAACCGATCGGTTGCGAACAAGCGGTGTTCCCCGCGCTGAGCGATCGAGTGACCCGTCAAGCGATCGCCGAGTCGGAACGCCGGGCCAAACCGCACGATCGTCAGACGCTGCGGCAAGAGGCTCGCGAAGTGCTATGGCTGTTGGGAACGCCGGTGCTGGTGCAGGTGATTGAAGACGGAGCCGACCAGATTCGCGGCGTACTCGTCGGCCTCAGCGATACACAACGCGAGGGGCAACTTCTGCTCGATGAACGCTGGCATTTGGAAACGTCCGAACCGGTCGATTGCGTCTTGGTGCCGTTGTTGGAGTCGCAGCAGCGGATTGGCTTCGCCGAGGTGGCCCGTGCTTTAGCCGTCGCAGCAACGGCCGTGACTCCCGGAGGTCGGCTGGTGCTGCTTAGCCGTGGCCCGTTCCAGTTGCCCCAGGCCATGGATCAGGTCCGCGAGCAGGGCGATGAGTTGGAAACGGCGATCGCTTGGTTGCGGCACCATCGGCCGGAAGGCTGGCTCGACGCGATGCTTTGGGCGATGGCCGCGTTGCGGGCGCGGCTATACGTAGCCGGCGTGGGCGAGGCTGATTTCCTCGAAGACTTGGGCGCGACCCCCTTGCACCGTGCCAGCGAATTGCAACGACTGATTGATCTGTCGGCCAGTTGCCTGGTGCTCAGCGATGCTCATCGTATGCGGATCGGCACCTGATTGCGTCCGCGAACCTCTCTCGCTTTACCTGATTGCGTCCGCGAACCTCGCTTGGGGGGCGAATGGAGTTGTCTTCCGACGAACGCCCCCGACATCGTGAGACTGTCTCTTGGCTCTGATGCGGTGTGGCGCTACAATAGCGAATGAACCGGTGACGTAACACGGTCGCCGCTGGAGACGGACCACCGATCAGGATGGACATTTTCCATGGCTCGCGATTATTACGAAGTTCTGGGCGTCTCTCGGGATGCGTCTGCGGAGACGATCAAGAAGGCGTATCGCAAGCTGGCCCACCAATATCATCCCGATCGCAATCCGGGGGACAAAAACGCCGAGGCACGCTTCAAAGAAGTGCAGCACGCCTACGATGTGCTATCGGACCCGGCCAAACGACAGAACTACGATCGGTTCGGCAACGAAGCTGGCCCAGCGGGCTTTGGCCCGAATAGCGGTGCGGGTGCCGGAGGACCATCGGGGTTCCATGTCCACTTTGGTGGTTCGGGGACGGGCAGTCCCGAAGCGCAGCGGATTTTCGAGCAAATCTTCGGCGGTGGCCTCGACCCGGAAGAGTCGTTCGGCCGTATCGGGGGGCGTAGCACGCGGGGGCGCGGGAGCCGTCGTCCTGCGCCGGAAACCGTCGAAGTCGAAGCGACTGTCCCGTTTCTGGAAGCCGCTCTGGGAGGGTCGCTGACGCTCACGGTCGGCGACCGTAAAATTGATGTCAAGATTCCTCCCGGTATCGAAGACGGCAAAAAACTGCGTGTCCCCGGACAAGGGCCGGGCGGGGGCGACATCTATGTACGCATCCGCGTGCAGGAACACCCCTACTTCCGTCGCGAAGGGAACGACATTCTGTTGGAAGTGCCCATCAGCATCGGCGAAGCGGTTCTAGGGGGGAAAGTGGAAATACCGATGATCGATGGCAAATCGGCGACGGTGTCGATTCCCCCGGGAACTTCGAGCGGCAAGCGCATCTGCCTGCGGGGCGTCGGGATTGCCGGGGGGAACCAGTATCTCGTGATTCGGGTCGTCGTTCCGCCGACGATGAGCGAAGAGTCGCGGAAATTGTTGGAACAGTGGGTCCGGCAGACGCCTTACGATCCGCGTGCCGATGTCCCCTGGAGGCGCTAAGGCAACGGCCTTCGCCCGCTCGTGACTTCTTCCTGAAGCGGAGAAGGTTGTTGACCGATGATTCATGAGCTTTCTTTGCAACGTGTCTCCGCCCAACGCGATGCCGACGGCTTTTGTGCGCCGAACTACTCCTCTTACTGCTTTTCGCATCTGCCCCAGACCATTCGTTGGCTGCTGACCCATGACCACGACTCCGGCTTGCCCCTCGATGTGCTCGGGCCGTGGGGGCGCAAATGCGATACGGTCATCTTCCTATTCATCGATGCCCTAGGTTGGCGTCTGTTGGCACCGTACTTGGAAGGCAAAGCCCAGTCCGCGTTTGTGCAACGGGTCGCCGAGCAAGGGGTCGTCGCGAAACTGACGGCGCAATTCCCCTCGACGACGGCGGCCCACGTCACGACCATTCATGGCGGCATGCCCGTGGGGGAACATGGCATTTACGAATGGTATTACTACGAACCTCAAATCCAACGCATCATCTGTCCCTTGCGCTACTGTTGCTTCGGTGACAGCGAACGTTTGCCGTTGAGCTTGTTAGGCCTGACGCCCGAAGCCATTTTCCCACCGCAGACACTCTACCTCGACCTGGAAGCGGCAGCCGTGCAGTCGTTCGTGTACAACTTGTCGGCCTACGCCGATTCGCCGTTTTCGCGGCACGTCGGCCGGGGGGCGACGGCCAAACCGTACCAAAATTTGGAACACGCCCTGACACTGCTGGCCGAGACACTCCGCACGCTTCCGGCAGGGCAAAAGTCGTATCATCTGCTCTACTGGGATGAGATCGACCGCTTGTCGCACATTTTTGGTCCCGAGTCGGTCGAAGTGCAGCACGCGGTGCAGCAGTTGTGGAGTCTGTTGGAAGGACGTCTGCATCGCGACATCCTCGCTCCCCTAAGGCACAGTGGCGATCGCGGCGAAACGCTGGTGCTGCTGACGGCGGATCATGGGCAAACCCCGATCGACGCCGGGGCAACGCTGTATCTGGATCAAGAACTTCCCGAAATTATCCCCTGGTTGCGTGTCGATCCTTTGGGCCGACCGTTGATGCCAGCCGGGTCGATGCGGGATCTGTTCGTGCAGGTCCGCGAGGGTTATCTGGCCGAGGTCGAACGTCGTTTGCTGGACCGTTTCCAAGATCATGCCGTCATCCGACGCACGGCCGATCTGCTCAGCCAAGGCTACTTCGGCCCGGAAGGTCCGCAGCAACAGCAACTGCGGGAACGATTGGGCGAACTGGTGCTGCTCCCCTACGAGGGAGAGTCGATCTGGTGGAGCGGCAAAGAACGCCGACGACACAACTATCGCGGCCATCACGGCGGAATGACCCCCGAGGAAATGGAAATCCCGCTGCTCATTTGGGGCTATTCGGGATCGTAAGCACCTTGGTGACTGTGCTGCCGCAGGCAGCCCAATCGGGCGGCAAAAATCGGTCTACACCAAGCACCTCGCGTTTGGTTCACTTCTTAGGGGAAATGGCTCAAGTTCGGTTTCGCATTGACCGATACTCGGCCAAAGAGTATCCCTCCTGAACTCGGTCGGTCGCATGCCAGCGGGGCGAGCGGTCGAGCCAACTCGGAATCGAGGGAATGTTCTTAGCGTGGCGAAGGGTTGAAGGGAAGCAGGAAAATAACGCCCGAGAACTACGATTGCGATCTTGTAATTCGGTTCTTGCTCGCTAGGATGACTCGTTAATCCGCGGCAATCCTATCTCATCCCGCGGGGCCATTCGGCTCGCGTTTCCTCGGGACCGGCTTTCGAGAGCGAGCCGATCCGGCCTAACCGGAGGCACTTGGTCCGATGATCGAATCTGATGCCTGTACCGAACTGTCCGCACCCGTGGCATTGCCAACTCCGGGCAGTTACGATGAAGAAGAACCTCCAAGTTCACCTCGCCGTCATCCCTTGTGGGCCGATGTCCCAGATGCCCTATGGGACGATTGGCGTTGGCAGTCGCAACACGCCATCCGAACTGTCCGCCAACTGCGTAGCTTGCTAAACTTCTCCCCAGATGAACTCCGTGCGTTGGCCCAGTTGGAAAACGAGTACAAACTCGCGATTCCGCCCTACTATTTCTCCCTGATAGACCCGAACGATCCCAACGATCC
>CALEEC010000113.1 GCA_937949245.1 uncultured Gemmataceae bacterium
GGGGTACGCGTGGCCATCGCTACCGATTCTTTGGCATCGAATCCCGATTTGGACCCATTCGCCGAGGTGATGTTTGCCTACCGTCGATTCCCCGAGATTCGACCGGCTGAGTGGTTGCGGCTAATTACTTTATCCGGTGCCGAAGCATTGGGCTGCGACCAGCAAACCGGGAATCTGCAAGTAGGCAAATCGGCCGACTTGTGTGTAATCGATTGGCCCCGTGGCCTTGATGATCCGTGGCAAGGCTTGTTCGCTCGTTTACCGACACTGGCCGAACGTCGGCGGATGTATCGCGGACGTTGGACCCCCTTATCGTCCCGCGACACCATTTAGGGAGTCGACGACACGCGTCGTTGGGTAGTATTCGCAACACCTCCGGTCACTGACCGGCTCGCCAGGAGCCGACGACACGCGTCGTTGGGGTCGGGGGATTCCACCTCTTCGTCGACTGACATCTGACGGTTTTCCGGGGCGCGTCGCGTTTCTGTCCACAAAACCTAGCGTAGAGAGTCCAAAATCTGCAACCGCATTGCCGACAGAGCTGGTATCAGGCCACCGATACGGCCCATGATCATGGTGAAAAGAATGCCAGCGACAATGATATCGGGAGTGACATCGATGCGTAGCACGACCGATTTACCACCTCCCGGCCCCGAACTGAGAATGCTTGTGGCCGAGTAACCATCGACCAACGAACCCAAGGCCACGCCGAACACACCACCGATGAGAGCAATCAACAACGACTCCAACAGAAACGACACCAGAATCTGCCAGCGTTTGAATCCGAGAATGCGAAGAACGCCGATGTCTTTGATGCGCTGGGCGATGGCCGCAAACATGGTGTTCATCACCCCAAAGATTCCCCCGATGGCCATGATCGCGGCCACGACCATGATCGCGACCAAAAACTGTTTGTTGGTACGGCTCAAATTGGAGTAGTAGATCACCTCGGGAGTAGCTTTCAGTTTCAAGGTTTTGAATTCTTTCTGGAGGTGATTGGCCAGAGCCTTCGCGCCTACGAGCGAGTCATCGCTGACCCGTAGAACGACCGTGGTGAATTTGTCCTTGCCGAACTGATTTCCGACGATCGTATGTCTCGCCCAGATTTCCGAACCGAAGGTTTTGCCTTCGGTCAGCATGATTCCAGTGACGACATAAGTTCGATTGCCCAACTCGAACTTGTCGCCGACTTCGAGCCGTGGTTTCCCCTGATCCGCACCAAGCGTTTGCGCGACTCCTTCGCCGAGAACTGCTTGCACGTTCCCTTCGGCATCGACGCCGGCATCGGAAAACCATTTACTGCCATCGTTTGGATTCAAAAGAATCTCATGTACCGCGGAAGCGATCAGCGGATCTTCGATGCCCCGCAATTGCACGAAACGTCGTTTCCCCGTTTCGAAGCCATCGGGATTGCGCACCGGCATGTTGATGACGCAGTAGATTTCCTTGCTCATCATGAACTTGTCGGGCATCCCCGGCATGGTTTTCACCCGCACCGGAGAGGGGAGAAGATTGCCGTTCTCATCGACTTGGGTGAATTCGTTGGCAATCGAGTCGATGTTGCCGTAGGCCAAGTTCGAGAACAACTCATCGAGGGCACCATCGGAGAGAACGAAAACATTCCCAGGAACGCCGCTGTTTTGATTCAAGTTGTTCATGCCATTGACGAATGCGAGCAGGGCCACCAACAGAGCCACCACGACCGTGAACGCCAACGCGGTCAAAAGAGTGATCCGCCAACGGACGGTGAGATTCCGAATGTTGTAGCTGAGAGGCACCTTGCCGATGAACAAGAGGGCCAACAAATCGGTGGCATAAACCAGCAGGATGACATAAGGCCAATGTCGCACCAGGGCGAGAGGCATTTCTTGAATGAGCCGATCCGGTAGGAGCATCCGCGAGATTGTTTCAAAGTAACTAAACTCCGGCAATGGCAACCGATTCGCCACCTCCACGCTGAAGGCGATCAGGGTGATGAGCATGGCAATGCTCGCTACGACAGCGCCGAGGCGACGGAGTGGTTCGCTAAAAACGTCTCGGGAACGACGAATGGAGTTTGTCAGGATCGTCTCTTGCGGCAAAACCGCGGGGAGTGCTAACAACAAGACAGCCAATGGCAACAAAGATAACCCCAATAAGAAGCAGGTAGCGACAAGGGTGCCGAACCGTTTGACAAGGTTGATGAGAGATTCGGATATGTTGTCGGTATCAAAACCGATCATCGTCAGCAGTGCATTCATGATACAACAGCCTATGAAAGATTTCAGGCAACCCGGGAAAAGACTTCGGAGACTTTGACACGTCGAGCGGATAAGGCTGGTAACAGACTCCCAGCAAGGGCGGTGGCGGCACCTATAGCGATTCCCCAACTAATCGCCTCGTAGGGAACTTTGAATGCGGGGAAAAACGCGATCGGAAACTTGACTCCTCCTTGCGCTTGCGTCAGCACGCACATGACCGAAGAAGCCATGCCCCCCGCCAAGACACCGATCAAAAGCGCTTCGCCGAGTACCAGCATCATAATCATGCCTGGGGTGAAACCTAATACTTTCAGCACCGCCATTTCGGTTCGCCGTTCGCGAACGGTGATACTGATCGCGTTGGCAATCACCAACGCCATCGTGGCTAAAATGGCTGGCACGACCATGTAACGCATACCGTTGATCAAATCTCGATAGGCGTCGAGAAACGATCCCACTCCGGAGGACTCGGTTTCGACTTTGACGGCGGGGGTGGAGAACGAGCCGCTCTCATTCGCTTTCGCTGCCAAGGCACTGTAGGCTTCTTTGCTGGGCAGACGTACCCAGATTAGGTTGAGACATTTGTTTGCCATCGGATGAGGCATGCCAGTTCGCTTCTCATAGTCTCGCAGGGTGTCATACAGATAGTCGCGATGCATGACGGCGCTTTCGTCATAACGCGATCCTTTAGGAAACGTCCCGACAATCTCAAACTCAAATTCTAGATCCTTATAATTCAAACTCACCATCTTAAATCGATCGCCGACTTTCTTTTGGAGCTTCTCTAAGCGGCCTGTGCCGATCACCACCTTCTTTTTGTCTTTCTCCATCAGATCAATCAGGCGATTGAGTTCGGCCATCTCTTCAGGGGTGAATTCTTCGAGTCCCGACATCATCGTGGGGAACTTCTTGGGTTGCATGCAGAAGAAGAAAATCGAGTTCTCAAAGGTTTGCTTGGTGGGATCTAAGGTTCCACCGACGAATGCCCAGGTCATCACATCCATTTCGCCATTCTTCATGCGATATTCGGGCGGTAGTTCGTCAATGATGCTCAACAATCGTTGTTCGTAACTGGGGGGCATCTGGCTGGGGATTTGAAATTTCTCCGTGATCAGAACCTTAAAGTCTTCCTGCTTTTCCGTGGTAATGCCATCGAGAAAACTCAGCACGGACCAGATCATGACCACGACGGAGACTAACACATAGATGGCCATGTAAGATAGTGCCGTCCTCAATAAATTGCGCTGTAGACTGCGGAAGACTAACAAGATGAACCGGATCACACTAAATCCCGCCCATTGAGCTACTAGCAGGGTCTTCTCGAGTGCTAACAGAATGAGATAAAAGGGAGGCATCAGGACGATACCTAATACAATGCAAAGGATCGTCAGAGTTGAGATGCTGATACCAAACAGAATCGATAAATCAATGAGAAACATAGCAACCTATGGGAGTTAGACCTAAAAATTCAGTAACACCGTGCGATTCACGACCAACTGGACGAAACAGCAGCCAGCCGATTGTCGGTATCGAGCACCAATCTTCCCTTTTCGAGATGCAGCACTCGTTGGGCACGTTCGGCAGCTTTGGGGTCATGCGTCACCATGATGATGGTTTTGTTCAATTGGGCGCGAAGGGTTTCCAGCAATTTCAAGATTTCGTCAGCCGATTTGGAGTCCAAGTCTCCCGTGGGTTCGTCGGCGACGATGAGCGTGGGATCGGTCACAATCGCACGAGCAATCCCCACACGTTGTTGTTGACCTCCCGACAATTGCCCCGGGCGGTGCGATAAACGGTTGGAGAGTCCTACCAGATCGAGAGCGGTAAGAACCTGTTTTCTACGTTGTTCTTTGGTCATCGGCAGCAACAACAAAGGTAATTCGACATTCTCGTAAGCAGTTAGCACTGGGAGCAAGTAGTAGAATTGGAAGACGAAGCCCACGTGGCGGGTGCGCCAACGGGCGAGTTCGCTTTCCGACATCTGCGAGATTTCTTGATCTCCCACAATAATGGAGCCTTCGGTAGGTTGGTCCAAGCCGGCAATCAGGTTCAATAAGGTAGTTTTGCCCGAGCCAGATGGTCCCATGAGTGCGAGAAACTCGCCTTCCGGCACTTCCAGTGTTAAATTCTGTAAAACGTCGATGCGCTCGCTGCCTCGTGTGAACGACTTATAGAGGTTGCGAACTTGCACGCAGGGGGGCTTACTGGTCATAGATAGTCTCTTTCCTGAGAATGTTTCGATGAGATAGATTCATTTGCTCGCGGTGTTGACAGATTTCGGATCGGGGGACGGAGGAAGCACGGGATTTTGTTTTTTCCAGATCTCCGATTCTCGGTTCAAGAAAAACACATTGGCTCCCATCTCGGGTTTCAAGTAAGTCGTCACGGGACGCAGCTTTCCCACGCCGGAACATAGCGAAGAAAAGACAATGTTGTAGCGTTCGCGATAGTAGCGTGCGCCGTCTTCCTCTTCAGGAATGATGATCTTGACGCGAATCGGCACCACACTGCGAGAGCGATTGGCAATCGGCATCAGACGATCGACGTATCCTTCATATTCGCGTTTGCTGTAAGCCTCGGGTTTGATCTTGCATAGCTGGCCGACAAATACCTTCGAGATGTCACGTTCTTGGACTTCCAAATCGACTTCCAAATCGCTCAGGTCGGCAATCTCTCCCAGCCCCGAGGCGAAGGCGGAGTTGTTAGCCAACGAGTTGACGAAGTTCCCCCGTTCCGCCTTTTTGGAAAGGATGGTGCCGGTCACCGGGGCGCGAATGATGCAGTTGTTGTGCCGCCAAATCGCTCGCGCGAGTCGAGCTTCGGCTTGGGCGACTTCTGCTTGCAATTGTTGAATCCGTTCATCCCGGCGATTGCGTTTTTCCACCAGCGTCAACGACAACGATAGTCGGCGGACTCGCTCGGCTTGAGAGCGATACTGGCTTTCGGCTTGGTCTAAATCGCGTTGGGCGAGGCCACGACCGATCAATTCTTTGGTGCGCAACAACTCTTTGCGGTATTGCTCAAGCAACGCTTTCGCTTCCTCAAGCTCGGCTTGAACCAGATCGCGTTCTTCTTGGACTTCGGGGCTGGATTGCACCTCTTTCAACCGTGCTTGAGCCAAACGCAGATTGGCCTCGGCCTCGCGGACGTCGGCCAGATAAGGGGTGTCATCGATCCGGGCCAACTCGCTGCCTTCGGAGACGAATTTCCCTTCCTCGATGTCCAACGAGATAATGCGGCCGCTAACTTCAATGGGACTGATGTTGATCTGTCGAGCGGCGATGATGTAACCGCGGACATTCAGTACCGTCTCTCCCGAACTAGCCACGTTCGTGGCCGGAGTCACGCTAGAACTTGAAGCAGTTCGGCTTTCCTCGCTGATCGTGTTGGTGGACGGCATCGTTCCGCTGGAGCTAGAAACGGGCGAGCCTGCGGAGTTCAGGTAGCGCACCCCAATGCTGGCCCAGGTTAGCCCCATCAGAAGGCACAAAATCCATGGCAGCCAACTCGCGGAGTTCTTCTCTTTGCCATTCAGGTGGTTGTTCAACCGCAAGGCCTGGACACGGTCGGTCAGCGAGGGAGTGCCGTTCGTCTCCAAGTTCGGGTTGCGAAGTAAGGATTCACTCATGGAGGTTTCCTTTCGCCAGATAGGCGTGGTTCGTCGGGATCGATGCTTGGGCTGCTGCGGGGGAACGATCGGTTCGCGGTGCCGAGGCGAACAGCGGCGCTAGCACCTGCAAACACAATTGCACCATTTCTTCACGATCGAACGCTTGGGGATCGACCGTCAATTGCATCTTCAATCCATGAATGATCGCTTGCACAAACGAAGCTACGGTTCGCGGCGAGGCGGTGATTTGCGGAAGGTGCGGGAGGGTGATCGACTCCTGGTTCATGTCATCGATCATGCGTTGCCGCAGAAAATCGTAGAGGGTCGATAGACGTTCGCGATAGTCGGTGCGATGCGAGGCCTCGGCCAAGAAGGTGTGTTGCAACGCTTGAAATTCGCGGGAGTTCGATTCATGGGCTAACACATGCGGCAGCAACCAGCATAAGCGTTCCCATACGGTGCTGAACATCGAAGGATTGGGAAGACAGGGGCCGCCTTTCTCGATTTGTTCTTTCATCTGCTGAATCATGCGGTCGAAGACCGCGAGCAGGATGTCTTCCTTCCGGCGAAAGTAATACGTCAATTGACCACGCTTCATCCCGGTGTGCGTTTCGATTTCCGACAACGACAAATTCGGTAGACCTTGGTGCGCGATGATGTGAATGGCAGCATCAATGATCTGTTCCCGGCGGATGCTGGCAATGTCGATGCGTGCCGACGCCGAAAGCTCGGCAGGGGGGGGCAGAGGGTTCGTTTCCGACGAACTCGGAATAGTCACGATCGTCATAACCTCAGCATTTAGATCAATTAGTCTGATCAGACTAATCCTAGTCTGGTCGGACTAACCAAATCAAGGCGACCTACCGGAAAATTGGTAATTCGGGTAAGGAATGCGACGGATGCAGCGATCCAACGAGGGGATTCCAGGAGGCGACGGAGGCCATGATCGGTCAAGAGGATGCAACCGAGCTTTCGCGTGTGCGGGGAGGAATTCTCATCTTTCTCTGGTTTGACCAGATTGCCATCAAGAAACAACGCCGTCGGAATCGTCCTTGACAGACTTGAGGCTTTTTGTGATGGTCCGAACTACCGATGCGACTCGCACCCGCGTAGTAACCCCCAGTCGATGACGACTCGAAGTTTCTTGTTGGAAAGTAGGCGGCTTGGAAGTCGCTGGTTCGCGGCGTGCAAAGGAGTGCAGGACTATGCGAATTCCCGTCGGAATCGATCAATCACTCTTCCGCTTCGCCGCGGTATTGGTGCTGTTGGTCAGTGGGGCCAAACTTGCGGAGGCCTTCTATTGGCCACCGTGGCCGGGGGCTAAGATTCCCGATATTCCCGGGATCAATCCCAATCGTCCTCCTCCGGGGGCAGGAGGAAATCCGCCGGATCGTCCTCCCGGGCCATCGGGGCCGCATGATCCGCACGATCCTTGGGATCCTGAACCCGAAGACCCTCCTCCTGCCATTCCCGAGCCAGCTACGTTGTTGATGGGAATCGTGGGAATGGGGTGTGTGTCGGCGTATCGCTGGTTCAAGCGTCCGCGACGGGAGGAACAACTCACGTCGATTTCCACGATTTAATCGATTGGTGCAGTGCCGCAGAAAGCCATGCCATCATGCCTCGAAAGTCCCGAAGAGGTTTTCGAGGCACTCTTTTTTACCGATGGTAGTAATGAGGCATGCATTCAGGCAAACGGGAGCGATCCGTTGCTGCATTCCCCGGGGATTCGCTGCTTGCTGTTTCCCTCCCTCGATCAACCGGATAAACTAGAGGCATACAGAGGGTTGCTGGACGGACACTGGGAAGGTGTACGCCAATGGATGGACTGCTCGCGGAACTCGCCCGAAGAGTGCCCCCCACCGGATTGTTGGGCTATCTCAACTTTTCCGATGGGCGATCCGATCCTCGTTGGCAGAAAGCCTTGAACGCTGCCTACGCCTTCCTAGCGACGCATGAGGACACTGCACCTTGGCTCACCCTGCGAGCGTGGCTGCTCGATCAACTCGAACAACTGCATACGTCGGGGGCGGCCGCTTTCCGCGATTGTGAACAAGCTCGTGCCGTGGTGTCGATCGCGTTCGGGTCGCTGTTGGAAGCCTATCGGCACCATCACGCGGATTTGTTGGCTCATCAACCCGATTCGGTGCTGTTTGCGCCATTCTTCCTGGTCCGCTGTGCCGAGGCGGTATTGCGTCAGGGATCGCCTTGGGAGGAAACCGAACGCATCCTCCGCGGCGCGTTGGCAAAACTGAACGATTTTGTGGGGCATCGGCCGATCGCTTTGTTGGAAACTCGGCCACAAACCGATTTCTACCCTCATGAGAAGGTTCGACCGATCCCGTTGTGGATTCGTTCGGTGGGATCGGCATATGGGCCGTATGGGCCGCTGATCGAAGCTGGCATTGAACTGGTGCGACAGACGCCGGCTCATCTGTTGGCAGAAGCGACCTTCGACATCGAGCAACTCGACGAAGTGGCGATGGACCCCCGGGCTTACGATCATCATCATCCTGCCAATCGTCGACCGAACTATTTGTTTGGCGAATGGGATCCCCACTTCATCGATTCCCGGGGATTGTATCGCCGTTTCGTGTTGCGGCAGGTTACTTTGGATGCCCTGTTGGAACGGATCGCTTCGGGCGGGGTGCTCCAGCCGCCGATTGTTCCTCCTGCTGCGGTGGTCGAAGCGAAATCCCCTCTGCCGGCCCCAGCGGGGACGCCGAATTATGATCCCAAGTCTGAACTGTTTCTGGAATCGGCAGCGGTACTTGCGGGCACGCTCTTAATGGCCTCGGCGGTTTCCGGCAACGGTCCGGCAACGCATGACTCGGGAGTGACGCTCAGCACCTTGGTACCGCGGGTGGCACGCATTCGCGACCAATTTTATGAATCGCTCATTGAAAAAATTCCCGGATCGCATGGGGAAAGACTCCGCGAGGAAGCAAAGCGCTTACGCCAACCGTTCGGAGGGGTTCGGCAGTATCTGAATCAATCACTGGCACGCCAACGTGCCATGCAACTGCAGGAACGTCAACTGGCGTTGTTGTTCGCCGAGATGGGCTATCCCGAAGCCAGCCGCGAACGGGCACGACGCATTCCCACGGCCTCCGTGCGGATTTTGTCCGAGATCCGCTTACGTCAGACGGCCGCCGAGTTAGCTATTGAACGCGATCGGGGAGCCATTGCTCAAAAACTCCTGGCCGAGGTCGAGGATCTGGTACGACGCGGGATCGATTGCGGCGCATTGGCCGATCCGTGGAATATTCTCGGTTATCAGGGGTTGTACCCGTTGTTCCAATCGCGGGAGGACAGCATCCGCGATCCGCGCAACGAGGAGTTGATCCACACCGTGGGCCGACAGTTCGATTTGTACGCTCGCTTGTTGGCCACGCGGTCGGTGATGCAGGATAACGACCTGCGTAAGAAACTACGGCGCGAATTGGAGCAACTCGCTGCTTGGTGGGATCGTTACGCTACGTCCGAGGTCAGCGAACTGCCGCGGGTGCATGGCGGAGAACGCATGGAGGCGGCGATTCATGTGGCCGAGAGCCTCGCACGGTGGCAACAACGCACGGAATCGGGCAATGACATTGCCTTTTGGCGACAGCATCGCGAAGGCTTTCGTTCCCCGGCGGCTTTCGCTCAGGTAGTCGAGGCTTTGCTACGGCAAAAGGACTGGCGTGCCGCGCTGAGTCTGCTGATGGCGTGGTTGGCTCAGGCGGACACGATTGCTTTGGAGGAAACCTCCGCGTCGTTTCAGCAATTGTCGCAACAATGGCTGCAAGAGGTTCTGCGTTCGACCGAACTTCAGCCGGCCGAGCGAGCGAATTTAGTGCGACGCTTTTTTGACCTGATGGAAGCGAATGCCGATTCCTTTTGGGAAGTCCCTGAGTCGTTCGAGGGACGCACCGCTCCCATCCATGAAGCCGGCGAAGACGAAGATTCCCCCAACGATCTATTTCGGGCCGCTTACGAGGATGTCACCTTCCGCGATAGTGCCGACGATGGCGAGGAAGGAGCCGTGATCGGTGGCGGCCCTGATCTTTCCACCGAAGACGATCTGACGTTAGAGAAAGATTCTGCGCGACTGACCCAGCGGTTGCAATTTCTGACGACCGTAGCCCGCTTGTGGTGCCTAGCCACGCGAGTCGATCTCTGGGCGGAAGCGCACCCCGACGATCGCAGCGTCCTTGCCGGATGGTTGCAGACGGCCCGTGCGCATTCCCGCAGGTTACCTCTGTTGATTCAGTCGCTATTCCGCATGCGTTTGCCCGAACCGACGGGCGGCTTCGAGTCGGTCGTCGATTATGAACGCAAACGCACGGTACGCGATCAGTTGATCGAAGCAGCGATCGCGACGCAGGTCGAGACGAGTCGAGCGGTACGCAAACTGTCCGCTCTGCTGTTGCCCATGGGGGAACTACCTCCGGCGACGCCGGTGGAACCTTCCAGTGCCCCGATGGCTTCGACCCTGGGAGAGGTCCAGGAAACGCCCGTCTGGGAGACTGCGGCTCTCCGCTTAGAGCGGGCCATCTTGTTGTCCGACATCTACGAGGTACGCCGCGTGCTGCCCGCGGTGCTGCTGACGGTCGGCAAGCAACCGATTTTGTTCACTCCTTTGGCCGAGGGAGGCGAACCAAATCAGATCAGTGCTGCACGATCGTTGCAAGCGTTGATTATCAGTTGGTTACAGCGATTGCCGCGTCTGGGATTATTGCGCGAGACGTATCATCTGGTCCGCATGGCTAAACAGATGGAACGCAATCAACCGACGCCCGGCAAGAAAGTGTCGGAGTTTGATCGCATCTTTCGCATTGGTTTACGCGGCGTGGTCGGTAAATTGCTCGACGCTGCGGTGGCTTGGGATCAAGCCGGTATACGCACCGAAACCGCCAAATTGGCCGAGATGCTACGCCAGGTATCCGATTCGTTCTTGTCCTTGTGGATCGCCCATTCGCAGACCTTGCGGCTCAGCGTTCTGGAAAGCGTGACGGGAAACCGCGAGTGGGAAAGTCTCAAAACCTTCATCCGCCACTACGGCCGCGATCTGTTCACCCCGCAGTTTCTGACGCCGGCCAACCTCCGCGGCATCTTGCATCAGGGGGTGGGCCATTGGCTCGATACTCTCATGGCTCAACCCGAACGGGAGATGAAGTTGCTGCAAGATCTCGACCAAGGCATCCTGGTCCGCGAACGAGCCATACCTGCCTTGGAGCTGGTCATGCATGCCGTGCTGGAAAATTACGATGAATACCGCGACTACAACACGACGACGGCACAATCGGATTACGGCGACAATCTGCATTTGTTGATCGATTTCCTGCGTCTGAAGATGAATTACGATCGTTACGCTTGGCGGATGCGTCCCCTGAGTCAAGCACACGAGGTACTTTGTCGCAAAGGCCATAATGCGACGGCGGATCGTTGGCAGGAAAGTATCGGCGATTACACCAAGAAACTCTCTACGCAATTGCTCGACGAGTTGGCTCGTCTGGAAGCAACGCATGGCTTGCGACTGCGAACGGTGCGTGATCGACTGGAAGAGCGGTTCCTTCAACCGTTGTTGCTGGATAAACTCTGTGCTTCGGTAGAACCGGCCATCCGGGCTGCACAACGTGGAGAGAACGAAACCAACCCCGCGTTCGTTCGCCTCTTGGAGCAATTGGAGCCGTTGGCGGCCACTCCGGTCGGGGTAGGATTGGATGTTCCCCATTGGTTGCGTCGTCTGGAAGCGGAGATCCATCGCGTCCGGCATGGTGCGCCCGACCAGGACGACGCCGGTGACGAGACCCCTTCGCTCCCGTTAAGCCAAGCCGAGTTGCAACAGCAACTCGAAGATTGGGAAAAACCTTTGAACTGATCGGAGCAGCCGCGGCTATGTCGCTTGGAAGCGTCGGCGAATCCCTGCAGCGCTACCAGCGCCACGCTGAGTTTGGCACCTTCTTCACGGGCCGTTATCGATGCCGCTATTCCATCTGGGGGCAGGGGCCAACCTTGGTCTTGGTGCATGGCTTGGCGGATCGGGCCAAATCATTCGCGCCGCTGATGGATCGACTGTATCCGTCCTTTCGCTGCATCACCTACGATCTGCCGGACGGCACCGATGGAGCCAAACTCGCCAGCTACCGGCATCGCGATTATGTCTACGACCTGCTGGCCTTGTTGGATCACCTCGGAGAACGGAAGGTACGACTGTACGGCTCATCGTTCGGTTCGACGGTGGTATTGTCGGCACTGGATCATCAGGAGGAGCGTTTTGTCCGAGCCGTGCTGCAAGGTGGTTTCGCCCATCGACCGTTGCACTGGGCCGAACGCGCTTTGGCCGCATTCACCCGCTACCTTCCCGGACGCTTAGGAGAAATGCCGGGGCGAGCCACGATCTTGGAAAAAAACGACCGCCCCATGTTCTACGGAGCGCCGCTGGACGCCTGGGACATGTTTGTCCGGCATTCGGGAGAACTCCCCAATCGCGCGGTTGCTTGCCGAGCATTGCTGTTGCATCGCGTCGATCTGCGTCGGCGGTTGGCACACATCCAGCATCCGATTTTGCTGATCGGTGGCGATCGCGATACTTTAGTGCCGAAATCGTGCGAATTGGAGTTGTTGGCCGGTCTGCCACGGGCAACACGGGTCGAATTCCCGCAGTGTGGCCATTTCCCGCAGTATACCCATCCCGATGCGTTAGCAAGGTCAATACTGGAGTTCTTGAAGAAAACCTAAATAAATATAGCCGTCGAAGCCGGTAAAAACCGGCTTCACAGCGTCTTTGCGTAGGTGTTGCTAAGATATCAAACTACCCCACCAACTGCCGAATCGGCTTCCCTTCGGGCACCAGTTCGATGGGCCGACCGTCCGGCGTACGATACCAAGTATGCAACGGCACTCCGAGAACATGGTAGATGGTCGCGGCCAAGTCTTGCGGACTGGCGGGGCTATCGATGACAAACTCGGCCAAAGCGTTGGTTGCGCCGACAACTTGACCGACGCGAATACCCCCCCCAGCCATCACGGCCACTCCCGCCGTCGACCAGTGATCGCGGCCGGCAGAGGGATTGACTTTGGGCGTCCGGCCGAAGTCTCCGAACCAGACCAGCAGCGTCGTTTCTAGCAAACCGCGGGCTTTCAAATCATCGATGAGAGCCGAGAAGCCACGGTCGATTCGCGGTAGCAACCGTTCCTTGAGACTCTTGAAGTTGGCCGTATGTGTATCCCATCCACCATCGGTGACGGTGACAAATTGAACGCCCGCTTCGATCAATCGCCGCGCCAACAGGCAGCTTTGGCCGAAGGACGTCCGACCGTAGGCATCGCGTACTTTGTCCGGTTCCGCAGCGATGTCAAATGCTTTCTTGGCGACCGGCGAAGTGATGATGCCGTGCGCCTTTTCATAAAACGCATCCCGAGCCTGGACGACCGAAGCCGTGTTTTCGACTTGACGTTGGTACTGATCCAACTCGTTGAGCATCGCATAGCGCCGTTCCAAACGAGAGCGTTCGCCAGCAGCTAAACTCAGGTCGCGCACGCGAAAGTTCGGCAGGTTGGGATCTTCCAACACCTCGAAGGGATTGTAAGCATCCCCCAAAAAGCCCGCGATACCGCCGTTGAAGCGTCGGTCGATGTTTTTGCCCAATTGAACAAACGGTAGCATGCCACGGACGTAGCCACGCTCCTTGGCAATCACCGAGCCGAAGCAGGGGAACGGCAAAGCAGGATTGAATTTATGGCCGCTCATCATCAAGTGATCGGCGACCCCGTGGCTGCCGTTTTTCGGATCATGCCCGCGAATGATGGCCAAATCAGCGGTACGCTGCGCTAACAGCGGCAGATGTTCGCAGAAGCGAACGCCGGGTAAGGTCGTCGGGATGGTGCTAAACTCGCCGCGAATCTCGGCGGGGGCTTCAGGTTTGGGATCGAAACTGTCGATATGGCTGGGACCACCTTGCATCCACATGAGGATGCAGTTCGTGATCTTGCGGCTGGGCTGTGGGGCGACGCTCTGTGCGAAAGTCGCAACGCGGAAATAGTCCGCCAACGATAAGCCCAAAGTTGCTAAACTTCCGACACGCAGAAAGTTGCGACGCGATGTACGAGTGCAGTCCGAAGTGCGTCCGGTGGAAAGGTCGAGCATGGTTGGTTCCTTGATTCCCTACGGAGGAATAATGGGCAGTTAAGGTTGGCAGGAATATATACCCAAAGCGTGTACCGGCAAAAGCATACACGCCTCAGGAGCATACACCATCAGGCAAGTGGGGCCGAAATGGCGCGGCATTTCGGATCGCCAAGTTTCACATGCTAAAATAGCATGGCCGAGAAAGGGGGGAGCGGTCAATCGAAAAATCGTGGAAATCCACGTTTTTTTCGATGACCGCACAACGGAAATCCCGCCGATCAGCGGTTGCCGCGGGGTTCTCGTTCTCCACGTTCGCTGCGTTCGCCCCGCCGGGAACTACGATCGTCACGATCCCGGTATTCGCCGCGTTCGCTACGCTCGCTACGTTCCGGGCGATCCGTTCGTTCCGGTCGACCTAAAGCTGAAGAACGGGGATCGCGTTCTCGCGCGGCCGGGGGAGGGGGGGCTTCCTCCAGACGGGCCGCGGCTTGTTCTTTGAGCAGAACCCGGCGAGACAATTTGACGCGATCTTGATCGTCGATGGCGATTACTTTCACCATCATCCGGTCACCGACTTTGACGACCTCATCGACTCGACCAACGTACTTATCGTCGAGTTCGGAAATGTGACACAGACCATCACGGCCCGGCAGGATCTCGACGAAGGCACCGAAGTCTTTGATCGAGGTGACGCGACCTTCATACACTTTGCCCACTTTGATTTCTTCGGTCAGAGACAGCACGCATCTCTTGGCAGCCTCAGCTCCAGAGGCGTCGTAGTGGGTAATTGACACGGTGCCGTCATCGTCGATGTCGATCTTGGCTCCCGTCTCTTCTTGGATGCCTTTGATGGTTTTACCACCAGCACCGATCAAATAGCCGATCTTTTCTCTCGGGATTTTGACTTGGAGCAACCGCGGCGCATGGTCGCTGATCTGCCCCCGAGGTTGCCGAAGGGCCGAGAGCATGGCACGCAGGATCTCGCGTCGTGCTTCGCGAGCCTGTTCAAGAGTCGCCCGGATGATAGGCTCTTCGATGCCATCGACCTTCAGATCCAATTGAATGCCCGTGATCCCCCGTTGCGTGCCGGCGACTTTGAAATCCATGTCGCCGAAGTGGTCTTCATCTCCTTGAATGTCGGTCAGCAGGATGAATTTGTCGGGTTCTTTGACTAGACCAATCGAGATTCCTGCAACCGGATTGCTAATCGGCACGCCGGCATCCATCAAGGAAAGCGTTCCGCCGCAAACGGTTGCCATGCTGGAAGATCCGTTCGATTCCATGATTTCGGAAACAATACGGATCGTGTAAGGAAACTTCTGGGGGGGGGGAATGACCGCCTTCAAGGAGCGTTCAGCAAGCATCCCATGGCCGATTTCGCGTCGGCCGGGGCCACGCATCGGTTTGCATTCGCCGACGCTGAAGGGGGGGAAGTTATAATCCAGCATGAATTTTTTGCTGATGTCTTCGAGCAGACCTTCGACCTTCTGCTCATCTGCCCCCGTCCCCAGGGTGGTAACTACCAGCGCTTGCGTTTCGCCGCGTTGGAACAAAGCGGAGCCGTGCGCCCGCGGGAGAATGTGGACTTCGCACGACAGGGGCCGAATCTCTTTCAAGCCGCGACCGTCGATCCGTTGGCCTTCCAAAGCCAAGTCGCGAAACACGCGATCCGACAGCGCTTCAAACGCCTCGGCCACTTGATTAGCGGTGTATTTGGGCTGATCGTTCTCGAGGATGGCCGTGTATTCTGCTTCGAGACGCTGGTAAAGCTCTCGGACTTTCGCAGCCCGCTCTTGCTTGCCAGGGGTAAGCTTACGTTCGCGGAATTCGTCTTTGTGCTTAGCATAGAATTCCGCGATCAACGGATTTTCGGGAGGCGGAGGAGGGAATTCTTTGGGGGGTAGCCCCATCTGCGTGCGAAGGTCTTCGATCAGTTGAATGACCTTCAAATTCTCGCGATAGGCGAACATAATGGCGTCAGCCATTTGATCTTCGAGCATTTCTCGGGCGAAGCCCTCGATCATGCAAACGGCATCGCGGGTGCTAGCCACAACTAGGTCGAGGTCGCTTTCCTCCATCTGCGCATGTGTGGGGAAGGGAATCAGTTGCCCCCCGACTCGGCCGATGCGAATGCCCGAGATTGGTTTGAGTAAGGGCGAGTGGGAGATATGCAGCGCCGCTGACGCACCAATCATGGCCAATATGTCGGGGTCGTTATCCCGATCCGCGGAAAGGACCGTGGCCGTGATTTGGATTTCGTTGGTGAATCCTTTGGGAAACAAAGGACGAATGGGGCGATCGATCAAACGCGAGGTGAGGGTTTCTTTGATAGTAGGTTTGCCTTCGCGTTTGATGTAGCCACCGGGAAATTTCCCTGCGGCGTATTGTCGTTCCCGATACTCGACTTGGAGGGGGAAGAAGTCTCGCCCTTCCACGGGGTTGCCTTGCACCGAAGCGACGAGCACAACCGTTTCGCCATAGGTGACAACGACGGCTCCATGAGCCTGCTTGGCGATTTTTCCAGTTTCTAGACTGAGTTTCTGATGACCAATTTCCGTTTCAACACGACTTACCGGCACAGGTGAATCCTCTCGCATTCCGACAGGGGTTGAGTGACGCCTGAGAGGACGAACATTCGCATAGGCTCACGAACGGAGAACCAAGACCTTGCAACTGCGAGTCGATCTCATGTCTCAGACAATTCGAGCCGGCTAGCATCGCCGGCTCGTCGGGCATTCCCTTATCACTTGCGTAGCCCCAGTTTCTGAATCACTGCCAAATAGCGATTGCGATCGCTATCGCGCAGATAGTTCAGCAAACGGGCACGGTTGTTCACCAATTTCAGCAGACCACGCCGGCTGGAGTGGTCTTTCTTGTGATGGCGCATATGCTCGGTCAACTCGGTAATTCGGGCCGTGAGCAACGCGATTTGAACTTCGGGTGATCCGGTATCACCTTCGGTTCGCTTGAATTCCGTGATGATTTGGGTCTTCCGTTCCTTCGTGATGGCCATCGCGGTCCTGTTCGCCTCCGCTTTCTCTCGACTTAGTCTTGCTCGGCAAAAATCTACCAGGGGCCGAAATGGACCCCACTCGAAATTTTCCGCAAACTATCTGGACATTCTGGAGGTTCCGGCGGCATAAGGCAAGAGATTTTCGTCGGAGTGACGATTTTCCGCGAATTTTCTTGAAGTTGCGAGCGAGAAATCCCAGCCCGCCGGAATTAAGATGGGCGGGGGGGAATGAAGTGGTTCGTGACGGTCGAAACTGCACGAAAGCGACCAACCGACCAGGAAATGAATGGGGATTGATCGGAAAATTTCCGTCATGCCGTACAGTGAGTTTGACCTGAAGACGGTGCGGGAACGGTTCGGCTTGGTGCTGCGAGAAGACATGCATCTTTTCGCCAAGATTTCCGAAGTGGAGGTGCCCAACCGCTTACGAGAGTTTCTCGACGGGTGGAGCCCCGCGGCTTTGGCCATGAATACGGAAAAGGCGCGATCCGAAATGATTATCGCGCCAATTCTTATGGAAGCTGTGCGTCTGTCGGGCCATCGCCTGAATTTATTCAGCGGCATCTCGTTGGATGGGGATAAAGACCACGGCCTCATCAGAACGTGCGATTATTTGTTGTCGCGTTTGCCCGAACGGTTTTATTTGTGTCATCCAGTAGCTGTTGTAATCGAAGCCAAGTCCGAGGACATCCCCAGTGGCTTAGGCCATTGCGTGGCCGCAATGCTGGGAGCCAAAATTTTCAACGAACGCGAAGGGGGCTCGGAAACCACGCACGATCTACGGCGTGGTGACCACGGGAAGTATTTGGCGTTTCCTTCGGTTGGAAGGTTCCGTGGTTTGGATTGATCGGGTGGAATACTATCTCACCCAAGTAGGAAAGATTCTGGCGATTCTAGTCAGTTTTGCTCATCCCTCAGTCATCAACGTTCCCCCCCGACGCCCTAGGCTTAGCACGTCATGAAGCAGCTTCGACTTAGGTGCCCGAATCTTGGCAATGGTGCAGCACGTTTCAGGCTCCCGACAAACGGATAAGGTCATTGGGAGAACATGCAGACAAAGTCGCCTAGAAAAAATGGCGACTTGCGCGGTAAGATCGCGGCACAGGTTTGGAGTGACGGGGCTACCCCGACTTTTTGCCCATCGAGCCACGAGGCAGGACGCCTCGCAGCGATCGGAAAGGACGCCACCGATGCGCATCGCTTTGTTTGAAGATCCGTTGACCTCGGGACTCGAACCGCTCACCCTAACTCGGCCGGCCAGCGATCTATGGTGCGGGCTGACGCCGTTATGGGGCAAGCAGATGCGGTTTTTCCACGGCGGTTCGCTGGGCATGTTGGTTCGGCCCCATCTTGCCGAACTGGTGCGTCTCATGCATCCTCATGCCGCGATCAATGATTCGCAGTGGCTCCGTCAGGGACCGGCTGTCCTCGTCAATACCCGCTGGTTACCTCCGAACCGCCCCGTGGGACCGGAAGTTTTCCGGGAAGGTCCGCACGTCGGCCTGGTAGGCGAGGAAATCGCTTACATTTTGCTCAGCGCCGTGCAAGTGGCCGAGTGCTGCCACGATTCTTGGGAAGAACGGTTGCATACCTGGAAGCGACAATTCCCCCAACGCGAAGCCGGCGGACGGATGATCGCTCGTCCGTGGGAGTTGATCGACCTCAATGCTGAGCAACTGCGGCAAGATTTTGCCCGCCTCGCTCCGACCGATTTGGTCGGTTATCATCCCGATGGCGTGGCCGTCATCGGTCCCAAAGATCGGCTGTTCATCGATCCGACTGCCCAGGTCGATCCTTTCGTGGCTATCGACACCCGCGATGGCCCGGTGTTCATCGACGCTCATGCGGTCGTCACGACGTTTAGCCGACTCGAAGGGCCGTGCTACATCGGTCGATCGACGCAAATTCTCGGTGCGAAGGTGCGTGCCGGTTCGACTTTGGGGCCGCAGTGTCGCATCGGTGGAGAGATCGAGGCCAGCATCATTCAGGGCTACACCAACAAATATCACGAAGGGTTTTTAGGGCATTCCTACCTCGGCGAATGGGTCAATTTCGGAGCCGGGACGCATACCAGCGATCTGCGTTGCGATTACGGCGAGGTCCGGGTGATTATGCACGGTCGGCCGGTGCCCACGGGACGCACCAAGGTCGGCTCGTTAGTCGGCGATCACACCAAAACGGGGCTGGGAACCTTGCTCAACACCGGTTCGCACATTGGTGCATTTTGCATTCTTTTGCCTCACGGGGAATTACTGCCGCGGATGGTGCCATCGTTTGGTCAAGTGCAACAGGGGATGATTCACGAGGTGCCCGACGTGGATCGCTTGTTTGCCACCGCCCGCGAGGTCATGCGTCGTCGTGGACAGACCTTCACGCCGGTGCATGAAGCGGTTTACCGGCAATTGTTCGAGCAAACGACCACGATGCGTCGACACACGATCCGCGACGCGGAACAACGCTGCTTGCGTCGCAGCGCTTGAGAGGTGTCGAAACACCCGACGACTGGGAAAAACACCCGACGAAGGGCGTCGTCGGCACCATTTTTGAGAGCCGCGGACGCCAGTCCGCGGGTGTTTTTGATTAACCCGAAGACTGGCGTCGTTGGCCCTTCGCGTTCTGAAATGACGAACTGTTCGACGTGCGTCGACGGATTTTCAGCAAGCGATGAGGAACCATGTAAGGCTCACCTCAAGAGCGATCATCCACACGTCCTAAAACTCCGATGATGCGATCGTGTAGGGCTTCTGCTTTTCCGAATGAAACTTCCGGTTACCTCCGAGGGTACTACTAGCGAAACCACTCTGAGCCGGGAGATTTCGTCGATGACGTACCCACGGAAAGTTTCCTGGTATTTACTTGCGATGATGCTGTTGGGCGGTGACGTTCACTCTGGGCAAGCCGATCCGCCCATGAACCCTCTCGCCAAGGAACAGTTCGTGAATGTTCAGGGCGGCAAATACAGGTTGCCCGGACCGGATGATTGCAAAGAGCTGGTGCTGATCTTTATCGGGCATGACTGTCCAATCTCCAACGGTTATGCCCCCGAGGTGGTGCGACTCTGCAAGGAATACACCCCGAAGAGGATTGCCTTCTGCGTCGTATATGCGGACGCGTTGCTTATTCACTTTGAGCTTAAGAGCAATTCCCTCATCTTCTTTCGCGGAAGCGAAACGTCTGCCGGGCGAATCTAGCGTTAGCAACGCATCTCTGGTAACGTCGGAGAAAAGTCTTGGTTCATCGTCACGCGGGATTCTCTCATGCCGAAGGTTCCCTTGTCTGCGATTGCTCATGGCCGTAGCGGTGACAAAGGCAATCATGCCAATGTCGCGATCATTGCTTACACCGATCCCGGATTCGATTGGTTGCGTCGGCATTTGAGCGAAGCGGTGGTCGCGGAATATTTCGCTCCACTCCGGCCGACCTCGGTGCAGCGTTACGAAGCGGCCAATCTCAGGGCGCTGAACTTCATGCTTCGCGATGTACTCGCGGGGGGAGCGTCGCTATCGTTACGCAGCGATTCCCAAGGCAAAACCTTGGCGTTGGCTCTGTTGCAAATGCCGATCGAGGTGCCCGAACCGCTTGCACCCCTGTTGCGTCCCATGGAGTCGAATCTGAGTGAACCGATGGCGCTGCTCCAGTGTCAAGGACCAGTCGCGCGAATAACTTTGAATCGGCCCGACAAACGCAATGCGATTAGTCGGCAGTTGATTGCCGAACTACGCCAAACGGTAGAAGTGGTGTTCGCGAATCCATCGATGCGTTGTCTGTTGCTGACCGGCCAAGGGACGGCATTCTGTGCCGGGATGGACCTGGAAGAATTGCAAGCAACGCTGAATGCCGATGCCGACCAACGCGAGCAGGTTCACCGCGATACGCTCGCGTTGGCCCAACTCTACGATTGCATTGATCGCGCGCCGATTCCGACGGTAGCGGTACTCAATGGGGTCGCCGTCGCGGGGGGGGCGGGGTTGATGACGGTCTGCGATTTCGCGATTGCGGTCGAGTCGGCGAAGATCGGTTATCCCGAAGTACGCCGTGGGTTGGTCGCTGCCATCGTGATGCCGTACCTACTGCGTCATGTCGGCTATCGCGCGGCCAATTATCTGTTGTTGACGGGGGAATTGATTTCGGCGACCGAGGCAGCGCGAATCGGCTTAATCAACCAAGCGGTTCCCGCCGAGGCACTGTGGCCGACGGTGCATCGGTGGACGGAATCGCTGCTCGAAAGCGGACCGCAGGCGTTGGCGCAAACCAAATCGCTACTACAGCAGCTTACTTATCGAAGTATATCGATCGAGGAAGCCGCCGATGCGAGCGCGGCTCCGCGATTTGGGGCAGAATGTCGGCAAGGGTTGCAGGCTTTCTTCGAGAAACGCCCGGTTCCGTGGAAAGTCGAATCGCCTGTTGGGGAATGAAGACGGCCGTTGCCGATTCACTTCGAGCCGATGCACACAATCACGGTCGGCTTCTGGGCTAATGGACCTTCCAAGTTGCAGGTAGCGACGAACAATTTGCCGTCTTGCACGACGACCCCGCCGTAAATCATCCCTGGGGCCATCACTCCCGGAGCAGTGCCGAGATCGAATTCCCATTTGGTCGTGCCGGTCTTCAGATCGTAGGCGGATAGAACCCCTCTAAGATCGCCGACGTAAACCACCCCGGCCGCGATGGCGGGAGGAGCAAAGAGGGGAGCTTTGGTTGGGACACGCCATTTCAGGTCGCCGTTGGCGATGCCGTAGGCCCGAACCTGGCCGTCCGTAGCCGTCGTAACCGCGATGCCGTCAGCTAACGCGGCACAACTGACGATGCCCCCTTTGGGGATTTCCTTCCGCCATTTCTGTTTCCCCGTCGCTAGATCGAGAGCGACGATGTCTCCCTTGGCACTATTGATCGCGGAGTAGTAATAGCCTACGGAACTGCCGGTGACAATGACCGTGTCTTTGTCTACCGCGGCACCTCCCCAGGGATTCAGCACCAGCGGCGTGCGCCACAGAGTCTGGCCGGTCTTGGCATCGAGGCAGAATAAGGCTCGTTCGCCAACTTGCTCTTTGTCGAGGAAAGCCGATGCGACCAAAACTTTGTCCCCCACGACGGTAACTGGGGCATCGACGTGCCATTTTCCTTTGCCCACCTGCCAAACCACTTTGGGAACGGCTTTGAGCAGTTGATCTTCGCTGGGGGGGACAGCGAAGTCGGGATCTTTTTTCTTGTCCTCTTCGTACTTGGCTTGCAGTTCTTTCCAGCGATCCGCCTGCATTTGGGCCAGGGTCGGCAGATCGTATTCTTTGCCGTCGATGCTGGCTTTGTCAATTGCGACGCATAGTACACCCGCGGCACCGCCTCCAATGAAAACACGGTTCCCAACGATCGTGGGGGAACCTTCGAGGTGGACCAACTCTCCCGGAACGGGCAATTGCCACAGGGGCAGGGCAGAGTCGGCCTTCAAGCAATGCAAGATAGCACCGGAGGTTTGATGCATGCCATCGCCGAAGATGATAAGCTCGTTGGTCAAGCAAGGGCTGCTGACGGTAGGGAGTTTGAGATAGGGGGTCGATTTGACCCAACCGGCAGGGGCGTTTGCGGATTTCGGCTGAATCGGCACGGCACGGACAGAGGAAACGTTGAACGCACCGATTCCCGAAACCAGCAGAGAATCGCGTGTCGGCACGGGGGAAGCGACGTGGTGTTCCTTGGAGGGGACGGCCCAGAGAAGCTGCGGACGCTCCGGGCCGGCTTTGCCGTCGAGATTCGCCGTCCGCTGTGGATTGGCCCGGTAAGTCGACCAAGGTTCCGCAGTAGTGGCATAAGGGGCCGACACCATTCCAAGCAGCAAGCTAAGAGGGAAAATAGCTCGTTGGAACATGGTCGGCCTCCCTGGTGACGTTCAGATTCGGGAAGGGATTACTTGGTTAAATCCCAGTCTTTCGTTTGGGCCCCGGACTTGACCTCATAGATCAACTCGGTAGCAGTATTGTACTTGGCGGGCAATAGCTCCGTGGGAGGCGGCGGAGCTTGGGGGCCATCTTCCGGAGCGGCTTTCGCGGCGGGAGTCGGTTTCGGAGCCGTGATGCTCACCTTACATTTCCCCACGGGCGCTTTGGCGGTGTATTTGCCGTCTTTGATCATACCACCGCCGGGCGATCCTTTACCGTCTGCAGGAGTGAAGACGATATTCCCCTCGGTGATCTCTTTCCCATCAAATTTGACGGTACCACTGACCTCTGCAGTGTTCGCTCCACCTTCGCCACCACAGCCGAGCAAGGTGATGCTGAAACTCAGTGCCATCAGCGAAAGCAAATGCCGCATAAAAACTCCTTTGGGGAAAAAAACACCACAGTGGTCATCCCGATAGCAAGATTTTAGTCGGCATTAAACACTTCGCCACCGTTGGCAGTCCCCATCGCTTGCCAAGTCGCGGCAGGAATCGAGTTGCGGAAAAAGCGGATGCTGCCATCGCCCAAAAGAGCGTTGACCCCGCCAGTGTGCCGACTGCGCGCCGCTTGTCGTCGGGGAGCCGTGTTGGTGCAGGGCATGAGTGGATCGCCCGTGGGTTGACACAAATTGTTGTCGGGAACCGTCGAATTGGGCGGATTGATGGTCATGAAAGCGAAGCCGACGAAATACGGGTCGTTGTTCAAGATGTCGCCGCGAACATCCCATCCTGGGTTTTTGTCGGCTTTGGCCATGAGGATCTCAGCCATCAGAAGCGTGTTGCTGGTGCCATCGGTGATGTCCGTCAGCTTGGATTGCCAAGGCGAGCCAGGATTGCCACTGTTCCAGCCAAATGGGGCACGAGCCGCGACGCTGCCCGTGAGCGTGGCATTGCCCCAGTTGATGACGTAATTGCCTCGGCAACGCCAGTAGGTATCATCGGTCCACATGGCATTAGGTCGATCGCTGGGGCAGTAGTACAGCGGAACCCGTTGAGCACAGACACCGTTGAAGGTATTTTGCACGATGTTCGGCGGTTGCCAGAAACCCAAGTTGGTATTGTACTGGCTGGCTAGAGCGTTCTGTTCGATGTACGGCCACAGGTAGATGACCCAAGTGTGCCGGGGCGTGGTGGTGGCACCGATGGGCAAGCTGCCGATCGCATCATGGAAGTTGTGCATCGCCAACCCCCATTGTTTGAGGTTGTTCGAGCAACGCATGCGTGCCGCAGCTTCTCGTACTTTCTGCACGGCAGGCAGCAGCAGACCGATCAGAATCGCGATAATCGCGATGACAACCAGCAGTTCGATCAACGTAAATGCAGGACGATGGGCCAACCTGCATCGAGGCATAAGATGCTCCTTGGTGAAAGATGAATGGGCGAGATGTAAAAGCTTCGCTTGTAGTGTAATCTCACGCTATTGAAATTCAAGTACCAGCCAGAAAAAATGTTGGCTTTGCGAACCTAGAAAATTGTTTGGTGATTCGGCGATGATGGGAGCGACTCGCTCATGGACCAAGCTACGCGTGTGCTGATCGAGGCTATTCACGCTCGAAAGATTCCCACCGTGTGGGCGATCACCGGGGGAGGAAGTTCCGCGGCCACTTGGCTGTTGAGCGTCCCCGGGGCGTCGCGGAGCATTATGGAGGTACTGGTTCCGT
>CALEEC010000114.1 GCA_937949245.1 uncultured Gemmataceae bacterium
CAGCAACGCATCGAACGTCGCCGGCTCGGGACGGGGATAATCGATCGCACGGAAAGGGGGATGATGGGTCACCACGAGGGTCTTGCTGGCGTGCTTCAACGCTTCATCGAGGTGAATGGTCAAGGTCGTGACGACTTCGGCCGTGAAACCGGCATCGTCCAACGGCCAACGCACGAAATTGCGATCGTTGTGCTGTCCGCGACTAAAGCGTTTGTGGGTCAAGGCATATTCCCACGATTCCGACATGGTTTTTAGCCGCTCGATGCTCCACGAGTAATCGTACCAGTTGATCGAGCCGACAATCGCCAGGTCGGCCTCCGGCAGCAAGAGCGGTTTGTGATCGAGATAATGGAAGCCTTGCCGTTCGGCCAAACGTGGCAGCCAATCGCGGTATAGCCGCAGCGAGTCGCCCCGGTAGTCGTCGCAGCGAACCCAGATGTCGTGGTTGCCGGGCACCAAGGCTTTGGGACAATCCAACGGGGCGAACAATTCCAAACAGCGGGTCCAGTCGGTATCGACGCCGATATCGCCGGCCAACAGCAGCACATCGGGGGGATGCTCGCTTAGGTGCCGGGCCAGAGCTTCGGTGCAGACATTGCCATCGGCATGCCGCGGGCCATAGTGCAGATCCGCGGTCACGGCAATGCGTAACGCTCGTGGGAGAGAGTGGGAAGGTTTCATACTCTCATTGTATCCCGGGCCGGTTCACCTCAGCAAAGTCTTCGCCATCGAAAGAGTCTGAAGTATTTTACGCCCCGTCGCCTATTGGGCACAATCCGCAAAGCCGACAAGACTTTGGGGCAAAGGCGACGCTGGCCAAGTTCCGCCGTGTGACGGATCGGGTGTACTACAGCGCGACGAATCCGGCGTACAATGGAAGAAACGCCACGGAACGAGAAGGGTTTCCGGCACAGGTGGGATGCCTTTCTCGCGATCGGCAAAACGGAACTCGATCGGCAAGACGGAACTCGATCGGCGAAACGGAGCCAGGGGCACGTCGGAATGGCTCTGGGTTTCGGGGGACCGTCGAGGCTTTTCATCGGTGGTGTCTCATGGGTGCGTATGCGGAGATCGACCGTCGCACGCAGCGAATCGGTCGAGAATTGTTCGCCCGGATCAATCGTCAGGGGCCGTTGTGGTTTACTCCCGCTTGGGCCGACGACCTCTTGCTAGGGCTGACGATGAGCGATCCGACGTTGAAAGTGCAATTGTTCCGCTTCATCGACACGCTGCCGCGTTTGGAATCGCCGCACGAAGTAAGCGGGCACTTGTACGAATATCTAGCCGAGGCCGCGACGCATCTGCCGCCGTGGGCACGCTGGGGAATGCGTCTGCTGCCGCAGAGCGGTTGGGGCAGTCGGCTGTTGGCGTGGTCCGCGAAATGGAATGCCCGAAGGTTGGCCCGTCGCTTTATTGCCGGCTCTAACGTGCAAGAAGCCTTGCAAGCCATCGCCCAGATGCGGCAAGCCGGCTTGGCGTTCACCCTCGATCTTTTGGGCGAAGCGACCATCACCGAAGCCGAAGCCCAGATGGTGCAGCGGCAGTACCTCGAACTGCTCGAAGGGCTGCCTCCGGTCGTCAATCAGTGGCCGAGCATCGAGCATATCGACTGCGACGACCATGGGCCGATCCCGCGTGTCAATGTGTCGGTCAAACTGTCGGCGTTGTACAGCCAATTCGATCCGATTGATCCGACAGGCACCGGCCGCGCCGTGGGGGAGCGTCTGCGGCCGATCCTGCGGTTGGCTCGGCAACAGCGGGCGTTCGTGAATTTCGACATGGAGCAGTACGCCTTCAAAGACGTGACGCTTCAGATTTTCCGCGACATTTTGTCGGAAGACGAATTTCGCGATTGGCCCGATGTCGGCATCGCCATTCAAGCCTACCTACGCGACAGCGAAGCCGATCTGCAAGCCTTGTTGCACTGGGTGCAGCAACGCGGCACGCCGGTCACCATTCGCCTGGTCAAGGGAGCGTATTGGGACTATGAAACGGTGATCGCGGCGCAACACGGTTGGCCGGTCCCCGTGTTTCAGCGGAAATGGCAAAGCGATGCCAACTTCGAGAAACTCACGCGCTTCCTGATGGAGAACTACCGTTGGTTACGGCCGGCGTTCGGCAGTCATAACATTCGGAGTATCGCTCATGCGTTGGCGGTCGCCGACGAACTGCGACTGCCTGCGGGGAGCTACGAATTTCAGATGCTCTACGGTATGGCCGACGAGATCAAAGAGGCTCTGCTGTCGATGAATCAACGCGTCCGCATCTACACGCCCTACGGCCAACTGTTGCCTGGGATGGCGTATCTGGTCCGACGCTTGCTCGAAAACACCTCCAACGATTCGTTCTTGCGAGCCAGTTTCAGCGAACACCTACCCGAGGAGCAACTCCTGATGAACCCGATCATGCATGCGGTGACGAATGGTTCGACTACCCGTCAGGCAGCAGACGCGAACCATGCGGCGCACCTGAACAGTGCCGCGAATACGAACAGGGACGCCAACGCAGGCGGCACGACCCGCGTAAGCAGTCCTGCGAATACCAGCGAGACGACGAATGCCAGCGGGACGGTGCATGCCAGTGGGGCAGCGAATGGCCCGGCACAGGCAGAAGCATCTGCGGTCTCCTGGGGGCCGTTTCGCAACGAACCATTGGCCGACTTCAGCCGCGAGGCGAATCGGCAAGCCATGCAAGCGGCTCTCGACGAAGTGACCAAGCAACTGGGCCAAACCTATCCGTTGCTCGTGGCCGGGGAAGCGGTTGATCCAGGGAGATACCTCGAATCGCGGAATCCATCGCATTGTCGGCAGATCGTCGGCCGAGTGGCTCAAGCCCGGCAGGAAGATGCGCTGCGTGCCATTGCCGCGGCCGAGGCAGCGCTTCCCGCTTGGCGTGACACTCCTGCCGAGCAGCGTGCCGAATTCTTGCGCCGGATCGCCGCCGGGATTCGGGCACGACGTTGGGAGTTGGCGGCTTGGGCCGTCGTCGAATGTGGCAAACCATGGCGCGAAGCCGATGCCGACATTGCCGAAGCCATCGACTTTTGCGAATACTACGCACGTGAAATGCTTCGCTTGGCCCAACCCCGGCGTGTCGAGTTACCCGGCGAGGTGAACGAAACCATCTACGAACCGCGGGGGGTTGCCGTGGTCATCGCACCGTGGAACTTTCCGTTGGCGATCCTGTGCGGCATGACGACGGCCGCCTTGGTAACGGGCAATCCGGTGATCATGAAGCCGGCCGAACAATCGTCGGTGATTGCCGCGAAGTTCCTGGAAATTCTAACCTCGGTGGGACTACCCACCGGCGTGGTGCAGTATCTGCCCGGCGTCGGGGAAGAGATTGGGCCGACGTTGGTCAGCGCGCCGCAGGTCGCGTTGATTGCCTTCACTGGATCGCTACCGGTGGGGGTGACCATCCAACGGCAAGCGGCTGAGACGCCCCCGCAGCAGACGCACATCAAGCGGGTGATTGCCGAGTTGGGCGGAAAAAACGCGATTATCATCGACGCCGACGCCGACCTGGATGAAGCGGTTCGCGGAGTGGTCGAAAGTGCGTTCGGCTACCAGGGGCAGAAGTGTTCCGCAGGTTCGCGCGTGATCGTGTTGGAGTCGATCTACGAGGTGTTCCTGAATCGGCTGATCGAAGCGACCAAGTCGTTGACGGTTGGTCCTGCGGAAGCCCCCGGCACGGGGGTCGGCCCAGTAATCGACGCCGAGGCCCGCGATCGCATCCTCCGCATGATCGAGCAAGGCCGACGCGAAGCGAAGTTGGTCTACGCCGCCGATGTCGGTACATTGGCCGACGAAGGCTACTACGTCGGGCCGCATATCTTCGCTGAGGTGCCCCCCACTGCGACGATCGCTCAGGAGGAAATTTTCGGCCCCGTCTTGGCCGTGTTGCAAGCACGCGATCTGGACGAAGCGTTGCGCATTGCCAACGGCACAAAGTTCGCGCTCACGGGAGGCGTGTTCTCGCGTAGCCCGAAGAATCTCGCCGAGGTGAAACGGCGGTTCCATGTCGGCAATTTGTACATCAATCGCAAGATCACCGGGGCGTTGGTGCATCGTCAGCCGTTCGGCGGCTTCAAATTGTCGGGCATCGGCTCGAAAGCGGGAGGGCCAGATTATTTGCTTCAGTTCGTGGTTCCGCGTACCATCACCGAAAACACCATGCGCCGCGGTTTCGCTCCCGAAATCACGGAGTGAACCGGGCGCGCCTTTACGGAGATGGTAGGCCATGAAACGTCTGCTTTTGGGGTGGGCTTGGCTGATGGGCGTTGGGGCGTTCGTTGCGGCCCAGCAACCTAGCGAATACAAAGCGCATGCCGGCTTGGTCCATGCTTTGGTGTTCAGTCCCGATGGCAAGCTCGTTGCCTCGGCGGGGTTCGATGGTACGGTCAAGCTGTGGACCTACAGCAATGGGCAACTCAAAGAGTTGCGGACCCTCAGCGGCCATGCCGGCCCGGTGTATTCGGTCGCTTTTAGCCCCGATGGCAAAACGCTGGCATCGTCGGGGGTAGATAAAACGATCCGTCTGTGGAACGTCGAAGACGGCAAGCAACGAAGCGAAATCAAAGGGCACACCGACATCGTCGATGGCGTCGCCTACAGTCCCGATGGCAAGCTGCTTGCGTCGGCCAGTGCCGATAAGTCGGTGCGTTTGTGGAATCCGGCCGATGGCAAAGAGGTGAAGAACCTCGGCACGCATGGTGGGACGGCCTACACCGTAACGTTCTCGACCGATGGCAAGCTGTTGGTTTCTTGTGGGGGCGACGCCTTGGTGAAAGTCTGGGACGTGGCCGCCGGCAAGGAGTTGAAAGCGCTCAAAGGCCACGAAGTGGGCAGTACCGGAGCAGTATTTGCGCCAGATCCTGCCCAATTAATCAGCATCGGCCAGGACAAATTCTTGCGCGTTTGGGACGTCAACGCGGGCAAAGAGACAGACAAGCTCGGCCCCTGCCCCGACGATCCGTATGGCATCGCCTTTCACGCCCCCAGTCAGAAACTGGTGACGGTCGGTTACGCGGGCAACGTCTTATGGTGGGATCGCGCCCAGAAGAAGGCAATCTTCCAGAAGAAACTGACCTCACCGGCCTACTGCATCACAGTGACTCCCGAAGGCAACGCGGTCTTGACCGGTCACGACAACGGCACGATTGTCGTCACCCCTCTGATGGGCAAGTGACCGCTTCGCGGCACCGCTGGTCGGAAATCCTTTCGCAGCCCCGGCACCCCAGCGATCGGCAACACGGCGACACGGCAACACAGCGACACGGCAACACGGCGGGCGTCAGCCCGCGGTGTTGGGAAATGGGAAAGTCCAGTCGGCTTGACGCGACGACGAAGCCACGGTAGTTTTCGCGTCGGGTCGATCGATCTGGGACCGATTTCGGAGAGTTGCCGTGATTGCTCCATTGTTGGCATGGCTGACCGACGCGACTGCGTTAGAATGGCTCGACGTCGCAGCTCTGATCGTAGGAGCGTTCGGCATCTGGGGGATAGTCGCAGCGCTGTTGCCGCGCTGGTTCGCCTATCCGCCGTTTTGGTTGTTCATCACCACGTTCTTTTGGGCACGGCATCTGGTCTTTGCCACGTTGACTCGCATCTTCTATCAATTGCGTTGGTATGGTCGGGAACATGTTCCCGCGTCGGGGCCGGTGTTGCTGCTGAGCAATCATGTCAGTTATCTCGATTGGATGCTCCTGTGGGTCGCTTCGCCGCGACCGATTCGCTTCGTGGTGTGGGCCAAGTATTTCGACAATCCATTTCTCGGTCTGGTACTGCGTAAAGTCCGGGCGATTCCGATCGATGGCTCGGCGGGGCCGCATGCGTTGGCGCGATCATTTCAGACGATCAGCGAAGTGCTGAGCAACGGCGAGATGGTCTGCATCTTTGCCGAGGCGCGACTGACGCGCAACGGCCGAATGCTGCCGTTTCAGCGGGGCTTCGAGAAAATCTTGCGACGGGTGCCCGCCCCCATTGTGCCGGCATGCATCTTCGGTATGTGGGGGAGCATTTTCAGCTACTACGGCGGACGGATCATCACCAAGTGGCCGCAATCCCTTTTGGGAATGCGTGTCTTGGTGAAATTCGGCAAACCGCTGCCACCGACGACGACCGCGCCGGAAGTTCGGCAGGTGATCCAGGAACTGTCGGCCGAGTTGGCTAACCGCGACAGCTATCGTTTGCTGGCACCGCATCGCCAAGCGGTACGCATGGCGACACGCTATCCGTTTCGCGTCTCGATGATCGACACATCCACGCCGACGCCGCGGGTGCTGAGCTTAGGGCGTGTCTTGGCCGGCTCGATGTGTTTGGCCCAATGGATCGCTCCACGAACCAAAGATCAACCTATCGTAGGCATTTGGTTGCCTTCGAGCGTCGGCAGTGCCCTGGCCAATCTCGCGTTGGCTCTGCTGGGCAAAACGTCGGTCAATCTCAACTACACCGCCGGGAACGATGCCACGGGGGCCGCGATTCGTCAAACCGGAATGAAACAGATCCTCACCTCGAAACGCTTTTTGCAGCGCATGCCGTTGGATCCCGGCGAGGGGGTCGAATTATTGATTTTGGAAGACGCCCTGGCCGCGATCCGTGACACGCAGCGGATTTTGGCCTTTCTGAAGGTGCTGATCTGCACGGTGTTGTTCTACCCGTTGGGCGTGCTGTGGCGGGAGGTGCCGGGGTGGGTGTTCGAGACGTTGTTTGTGCCGCGACTCCGCCAGGATCGCCTCGACCAAACCACGACGATCATCTTTTCCAGCGGCAGCACCGGCGAACCGAAGGGGGTAATGCTCAGCCATCGCAACATTGCCGGCAATGTCCGCTCGATTGTCGAGACGCTCGACTTGGTGCCCCAAGATCGCCTGCTGGGGGTACTGCCGTTGTTCCACAGTTTCGGCTACACTGCGACGTTTTGGCTGCCGTTGCAAATTGGGGCGTCGGTAGTGTACTACCCCGATCCGCGGCAGGCCAAGGAGGTCGGCGAATTGGCCAAGAAATGGCAGTGTACCGGCTTATTGTCGACGGCGACGTTTCTACGCTTCTACTTGCGGCGTTGCGAAACGGACGATTTTCGCTCACTGCGGCTGTTGGTCTGCGGTGCGGAGAAACTCCCCGCGTCGCTGGCCAAGGAGTTCCAAGCGAAGTTTGGCATCTTACCGTTGGAAGGCTATGGCTGCACCGAACTTTCCCCAGTCGTCAGCGTCAACACTGAAGATGTCGATCTGAACGGGGTCAAGCAGATTGCCAACAAGATCGGCACGATTGGCCAACCGTTGGTTGGTGTGGCAGTCCGTGTGGTCGATCCCGACACGTTGCAACCGCTGCCCATTGGCCAAGAGGGGCTGATCTTGGCCACGGGGCCGAACGTCATGGTCGGCTATCTGAACAAGCCGGAACAGACGGCCAAAATCCTGCGCGATGGCTGGTATGTCACCGGCGACATGGGCAAACTCGACGAAGAGGGCTTCATCACCATTACCGGCCGACTTTCGCGTTTTGCCAAGATTGGCGGCGAGATGGTGCCGTTGGAACGGCTCGAAGAAGAAATGCACGACGCGTTCACCCTGCACGAACGAGTTTTCGCTGTGACAGCCGTGGCCGACGAGAAACGCGGCGAACGGTTGATCGTCTTGCATTTGCCGATGCCCACAGGAATCACTCCCAAAGCGATCTGCGACAAACTCAGCGAGCGTGGTCTGCCGAATTTGTGGGTGCCCAGCGAACGCGACTTCATTCCCGTGGCGGAAATGCCCGTGCTGGGCAGCGGCAAACTCGACCTCCGGCGGGTCAAACAACTCGCCGAGCAATTGGTACTTGGCCACAACGGTTAAAGTTTCGTGGATGACCGCCTTTTCCCCCTCCGCGACGGACGTTCCCGGCACGCCTCAAACTCCGGCGACTCACGTCGCTGGCTCGCCAAGAGCCGACGACTTGCGTCATCGGGTCGCCAGAAACGTCACGGGGGATTTTGAGGACAGCAAAATGCCGATACAATCACATGATGTGGCTCGAAAGATGTGGCTCGGACTGTTTCTTCGATCAGATCACCCTGGTAGGGATGGCTCATGACTGCACTGCCCACGCTGCGACATCGCACCGCATTGCTTCAGACGGCTCCCGCGGCGGGGATGCTGCTGATTCACGAAATTTATCGCAGTCTCCAAGGCGAATCGCGTTATGCCGGTTGGCCGTGCGTCTTCATTCGCACCGCGGTTTGCAATCTGCGTTGTTCCTGGTGCGATACGCCCCATGCGTTCAAAGAAGGACAATGGCTGGCTCGCGAGGAAGTGCTGCAACGGGCGTTGGCTTTTCAGACGCCGCTCGTCGAACTGACCGGCGGGGAGCCGTTGCTTCAGGCCGAGACGCTCCCCCTGATGCGCGAATTGTGCGAGCGCGGCAAAACCGTCTTGCTGGAAACCAGCGGGGCGGCCGACATTGCTGCCGTTGATCCGCGTGTCCACATCATCATGGACCTCAAGTGCCCCGACAGCGGCGAAGTGGCCCGCAATCGCTGGGCCAATCTGGAAGTGCTCAAGCCCAGCGATGCGATCAAGTTCGTCGTCGCTTCGCGGCGCGATTTCGACTGGGCTTGCGAGGTCATCCGACAGCATCGCCTAGACGAACGGTTCGAGGTGCTTTTCAGTGCCGTGTTCGGAGCCGTGCCCCTGGTGGAATTGGCCCAGTGGATCTTGGCGTCGCACCTGCAAGTGCGGATGCAATTGCAGATGCACAAGTACATCTGGGATCCGAAAGCACGTGGCGTGTAAGCACCAACCGGCTACGCTCTGGTGCCCTGCGAAGGCTCGCTTCGCTGTCGGGCGATTTCAACGTGATGCTCGACCCAGAGCCAAGCGGTTCGCCAAGGCTATTTCTTGGCCACCCGGTCGTGTAGTTGCCGCGCAAGCTCGTCGCGGACCATGGCGTACATCGGATCATCCGCAAGGTTTTTCCACTCGTTCGGGTCGGTCTGATAGTCGAACAACTGCCGGCCCTGCTTTCCTTCGCCCCATTCGGTGTAGCGATAGCGTTCGTTGCGGATGGAATATCCCATCAACGCGGGACGACCTTTGGGCTTTTCGCCGGTGATCGTGGGAGTGTCTCGCGAGACTTGGGTGATCGCTGGCCGATCCCAGGGGGCGTTTGGATCTTCCAGCAAGGGCCGAAGGCTTTTTCCGTCCAATCCTTCCGGGGCGGGTAAACCACACAGGTCGGCCAAGGTCGCGTGCAGATCGACCAGTTCCACCGTGCGACCACAGGCTTTGCCGTTCCCCTTCGCTCGCGGATCGTAAATGATCAGCGGCACCCGTGCCGAGTTTTCAAACAGGCTCATCTTTTGCCACAACCCATGTTCCCCCAGGTGATAGCCATGATCCGACAAGAAAACGACGATGGTCTTGTCGGCCAACTTCAATTCGTTCAGGGCTTGCAGTAAGCGTCCGACTTGAGCATCCATGAAGGTGGTCGAAGCAAAATAGGCTTGGATGGCCTGCCGACGTTGGGCGTCGGTCATGGTGTCTTGTACTTTCATGGCACTGGCGAAAGCCGCGGCCGGCCCCGCTTCGCGGTGTCCTTGGGGCACCTCGGCGATCGGCATTTTTTCCAGCGGGTAGCGCTCGAAATATTTGGCTGGGGCAACATAGGGAGTGTGCGGCCGGAAAAAGCCGCAAGCAAGGAAAAACGGCCGATCTTGGTTTTCCCGCAACAGGCGGATGACTTCGGTAGCGATCTTCGCGTCGGTATGTTCTTCGTCGCCCCCCCGGAGCGGCCCACCAACTGAGAATGGCACCGTATCGCCCTTTGACCAAAGTGAAAACTTCGTCCAAACGATCGCGATCGATTCCCTTGGGATTGACGACTTTTTCCCACGATGGCGGATCGTCTAGCCCATCGGTGCCGATTTGCAGCGGTACGCCGTAGTGGTACAACTTGCCGACACGAGCGGCGAAGTAGCCCGCTTTGCGGAACGTCTGCGGCAGCGTCTGCGTGTCCGGGCGATTCTTGCGGAACTGCGTCGTGTTTTCGTAAACCCGCAGGGTATCCGGTCGTAACCCAGTCAAGACCGAAGCCCGGCTCGGGTTGCACAGCGGAAATTGACAATATGCCCGATCGAACCGTAATCCTCGACTGGCCAAGCGATCCAGGTTCGGCGATTGCACCAACGGATCGCCATAACAGCCCAGGCGATTGCATAGGTCGTCCGACATGATGAACAAGACGTTCGGCTTGGTCGGTTCTGCTGCTTCGGTAGACGCGATGCCGACGCCGAAACTGCCGAGAATGGCCCACAACCCGCCGGTGAGTAGCCAACGCATGCAAGTAGCCTCCTAACTCCAAGGTGAGGTCGAGACGTTAAGAAGGGATGGCGAGTGAAGTTTAACGATTGTGGGGGCTATGTCTATCATCTTCTGTTGCTTTGGATGTCTTTGCTGAACCCAATTGTCAGAAATTTGATGCCTGCAACACTGAACGATCGTGCAAAACCGAGGGGAGAATTGGTAGGATATATCGCAACCCGTTCTGTCCATACGCAATCCAGCCCAGGGATTTGAGTATGAAAGTTGCTGATTACATTTACCACGATCTAAGAGCGAAAATCGATTCTGGGATGGGACCGCCTGCCGAGCTGACTATTGCCGCGTTGGCGGAACACTACCAGGTGAGCTACACGCCGGTACGGATGGCTTTGAAACGTTTGATTGACGATGGCTGGATTGTCAAGCAACCGAACGGTCGGTTGTTGTTGCAGTCGCGCGGTTCGACAGAAAAAGCGAGCGAGGTGAAGCCGCCGGAACCGCCGAAAGACTGGGACGCCATCATTGCAGCCGACTTGGTCCGTCGCAGTTTGCTGGGGGATCAAGGATTCATTCGCGAAGAAGCGACCGCAGAGAAATACGGCGTGGGGCGAACGGTGATTCGGCAAGTCTTTGGCCGACTTGCCGGACGCGGATTGTTGGAATTTCTGCCACGGCGTGGTTGGCAAATTCATCCGTTCCGCGAACGCGATCTGGAAGATTATCTGGAAGTCCGCGAGGTGTTGGAACTCAAGGCGTTGGAGCTGGCCTTCCCCCAGTTGCAAGTGGAGCAACTCCAGTTGTACTTGCAGGCCAATTCCCCCGACGAGCAGGGCAACGCCCGACTGGATGATTCGTTGCATCGGTATTGGATCGATCTGTCGGGCAATCGCTATATCCGCGATTTCTTCGATCGCTACGGGGCGTATTTCTCCGCCGTGTCCAACCAGGCCGCCGAAGATTTGTCGTTGCGTCGGGAATCGGCGGCCGAGCATCAACAAATTCTGCAAGCTCTGTTGAGTAAAGATCTTAGGTCGGCCAAGCAGGCGTTGTCGAAGCATATTTTGCGACAACGCGCGAATGTGGCCGCTTTCTTCCGGTTGTTGCACGAGCAAGCCCCGAAGTTCACCCCAGCGACCAACCTTTGCGATACTCCCGTCGGATGAAGGCTTCAGCGGCTGGGCAGTTGGTCGCTTTCATTTGCTCGGCGTTCCACAGCAGTTTTTGGCCGGCCCGGTATGCGACGTTGCCCAGGTGATTGGCTTCGGTCAGCCAACCGGCATATTCAAAGTTGCAGGTCGTCGGCGTGCCGGTCTTGCAGGCATGAATCCACTCGGCATAATGCCCCAAAGACTTGGGCAAGAACGGTGCTGGGCGTGCGAAGTCTTTGTACTGGGCCTCGGGGAGCAGCATATGTCGGCCATAGTCGGCCAGCAGCATCCCTTTGTCGCCGACAAACAATACGCCACTCCCCCATGCGGGAATCTGCCCCTCGCGGAGCAATTTCGGCTGATGCGTCCCCTGATACCAGGTCAATCGCACCGCGGGCATGTCGCCGCGGGGGCCGTACTCGTAGGTCGCGGTCATCGACGCGGGAGCCAATTCGGGGTGTGGAGGAGGGCCAAAGGCTTCCACGCTGATCGGAGCCTGCAATTTCAACGCCCAGAAGGGCAGATCATTCCAGTGACTGCCCAGGTCGGACATGGTGCCGTTCCCGAAGTCCCACCAGCGATACCACTTCGGCCCCGGCACATAGATCGGATGAAACGGCCGAACCGGTGCCGGTCCCAGCCATAAATCCCAATCGAGATCCGCGGGAGGCACCACCGATTCACGGGGGCGATCGGTCACATACACGATATCCTTATGCGTCTTGGCATCGGCTTCCGACTGCAACCCCCAGGCCCGCGACACCCAGACATGCACCTCGCGTACCGGGCCGATCCCGCCGGTTTGCACCAGTTCGACCACCCGACGATAGTTGTCGCTGGCGTGAATTTGCGTCCCCATCTGCGTCGCTACCTTGGCTTTGGCCGCCGCTTGCCGGATGATGCGGGCTTCGTAAATGTTGTGCGTCAGCGGTTTTTCGCAGTAGACGTGTTTGCCCAATTGCAGGGCGGGCAGCGTGGCAAAGGCGTGCGTATGCTCGCAGGTGCTGACCACGACGGCATCGAAGTCGTTGGCGTGATCGTACAGTCGGCGGAAGTCGCTGTACTTCTTGGCGTGCGGGAAGCGTTTGGCGGCACTTTCGACGGCATTTTTCGACACATCGCACAACGCCACAATATTCTCACTAGCCACTGCGGCCAGATTGGCCGCGCCGCGACCACCGGTGCCGATGATGGCTAGGTTGAGTTTTTCATTGGCCCCCCGAGCCGACAGATACCGCGGTGCGCCCAGGGTCCAAGCCGTGGTCGCGGCCAACGAACCATGGAGAAATTGCCGACGGGTGAGATTCATCGGAAACGCTCCTCATCAATTGCTTCGATAGAAGGGCCAACATTGGGGGAGGTAAGGACTTTGGGCGAATCGACGTTGGAGTGTACCCCTTCTCCGACCACGATGCAAGGGGCCAGGTGGATTGGAGATGGCACGTCGTCGGGTATTTTTCAGGAGCCGACGCCAGGCGCCGGGTGTTTCCCACACCTCCGGTCACTGACGTTCCTGGCTCGCCTGGAGCCGACGACACGAGTCGTCGGGTCGAATCGGAGGGGGAACAACGCATCCCCACTCCCTCCAACAAACTGAGCGGCGGGCGTCAGCCCGCCGTGCTTGGGACGCCCCCCGTGCCTAGGATGCCCGCCGTGCCCGAATATTGCATCGTGCCGCGGCTCAGGGCTTGTCGGCTTGGACGACGAAGCGTTTGACGCGGAAGGTGTCCAGATTCGCTTTCAGCCACTCTTTGGCCGAGTTTTCGAGCAAGACATTGTAGTTCGGTTGACCGTTGAACTTCGGCGGCATCCAACCATCTTGTTCGGTCAGCCCCAACATACCGAAGCCCATTTGCGAATGCAGTCCCCACTTCTTGTCGAATTGATTCCAGTCCATTTCGACGACCGCTTGAACGATCGCACGACTTTCCGCGGCCGGGATCGGCTGTTGGATCACTTTCGCCGGATCGCGGACGTTCTCGGGATAACTGCGATACTTCATCAACAACAGTAGGGCGGCACGATGCCGATCTTCGGCATTCTTTGCTTGCAACGCTTTCAACGGGTCGGCCAATACCTGCAACGTGGTCTTGGCGATCGCGACGTCGTCGGCATACGATTCGCTATCCTTGAACACCGGCGGCAGCAACGGCAAGCTGATGTAGAAATCGCCCGAATGGTGCGGTCGGAGGAAAATCAAGCCTTCTTGACCGACCTGCGGCGTCCAAGTAGGCAACTTGGGCCGAACCGGTCGCGGCCGAACCGCGATTGGCGGAGCATTCGGATCGAGCGGTTTTTCCACGGGCGGTTGCGGTGCAGGTTGCGCTTGCGGCACTTGGAATCCGATCCGCAGATGCGTCAGCCCTTTGGTCC
>CALEEC010000115.1 GCA_937949245.1 uncultured Gemmataceae bacterium
CACGCCCGAACAATCACTTGAATCTCGTCTTGGGGCTTGAGCAAAGCATGCGGTGGAAATACTTCCAAGCGTGTTAACCGAGCATCCGCTGCGGACGGCCCCGGCGCACCGGCAGCAATCCAATCATGAAGAATCTGATAATCGGTGGAATCGACATCAAATTTTCGCCCTCCTGCATGGGGAAGAATGCGGGTGGGTTTGGTCAGAATCAGACTTTCCTGAGGCCGTTGACGATCCACACGTCGCGCATTCGCTTGTCGCGTCAGCACGAAATAATCGGTTTCGTGATCGTACCCCCGAAGACTTAGTTTGAAGCCCCCTTTGCCTGCCAAAGCTCCGTGACAAGCCCCCGAGTTGCAGGAGGCTTTGGTCAACACGGCTTGCACATGCTGGCGAAACGATGGCACCCATCGCTGTCCCGTGCCCGACACCCGGATTTTAGCCGTGGCCGATTGCTCTCCCAATTTGGCAGTAATGGTCGTTTCACCATCGCCAACAGCTTGCACCCGTCCAGTCGCATCCACCGTGGCTATCGTTGTGTTAGCAATCCGCCAAGTTGCTTTGTTCGACAAATCTGCAGTCGTTCGTCCATCGACTGTTTTTACCAATAGCAGTTGTTGCGAATCTTCACGATGGTTCAGGTGAACCTCGGTCGGGTACACCCGAAGATCCTCGGCTTGGGTGGGCGTACTCATTCCAATCATGAATACGGCGGTTACAATCCACAGAGAAGTTTCCATCGTGGCATCTCTTCTTGAATGGTTCTACCCACGGATGACTCAATTACTCGGGAACTCAGAAATGATTGTACCTCCCTTCGGCGGAAGGTCATAGAGCCAATAAGCGAAGAGACAGACCGAAATGCGAAGTTGGCAACGGAGGAGAGCGAAAAGATGGCTTGATGATTGGGGACACTCGCTCGTGACCGGATCGAGTGAACGTCCCCAAGAAGTGTTCTAGGTCAGCCGACGGCAGGTTTCCAACGCAGGATGGGTTCTTTGGCAGCTTTCACTTCATCCGGTCGGCTGATGCTCAAGGTATGTGGGGCTTTCTGGAGGAATTCGGCCGGTTCTTCGCGAATTTTGAGCAGGGTATCGGCGAAGGCATCGAGCGTTTCCTTGCTCTCGGTTTCGGTTGGCTCGATCATCAATGCTTCCGGCACCACCAACGGAAAATATACCGTTGGCGCGTGATAGCCGAAATCGAGCAACCGCTTGCAAATTTCCATCGCACTGATTTTCTTTTCGCGTCGTAGCAACCGAGCGCTGGCGACGAACTCATGCATACAACGATCTCCATGGGGAATCTCATAGGCATGTTTCAAGCGAGCCAGCAGATAGTTGGCATTCAAGACTGCGTTTTCGCTCACCGCTTTCAAGCCATCGGGGCCTAAGGTGCGGATGTAGCAATAGCCACGGAACAAGATGCCTACGTTGCCAAAGAAACTGCGCACTCGGCCGATCGATTTCGGGCGATTATAGTCGAGCCGATAGCGGTCACCTTCTCGCACCACGATCGGCGTCGGCAGATATGGCGCGAGATGTTGCCGAACCGTGATCGGGCCGGAACCAGGCCCTCCTCCGCCATGCGGCCCGGTGAATGTTTTGTGGACATTGTAATGCTGCATGTCCGCGCCAAAATCTCCCGGACGAGTGATTCCTAGGATGGCGTTCATGTTGGCTCCGTCCAAGTAGACCAGACCTCCGTAGGCGTGGATCAGATCGGTGATCGTTTGAATTTGTCGCTCAAACAGACCGAGCGTGTTCGGATTGGTAATCATGAACACGGCTAAGCGGTCGTCAAGATGTTTCTTGAGATCCTCCAGATCAACCAATCCTTGGGTATCACTCTTGATTTTGATCGCTTCAAAACCTGCTAGGGCCGCACTCGCAGGGTTGGTTCCATGGGCACTGTCAGGGATCAACACTCGTTTGCGTTGGTTTTGGCCAATATCACGGAAGTAGGCTGCTGCTACAAACAAAGCAGTAAGTTCCCCCTGAGCCCCCGCAGCAGGTTGAAGTGATACTGCATGTAAGCCGGAAATCTCACAGAGGTATTGTTGCATCTCATACAGCAGTTCTAGCATCCCTTGGCAGGTATCATCCTCTTGCAAGGGATGCAGATTAGCGAATCCCGGTGAGGTCGCCCATCGCTCGTGTCGTTTTGGGTTGTATTTCATCGTACACGAACCCAGGGGATAGAAGTTCGTGTCGATACACATGTTTCGCGTCGACAGATTGTTGAAATGACGAATCAGATCAATCTCGGCGACCTCAGGCAAACTTGGGGACGTCGCTGCAAGATGATTCGCCGGCAGCAGGTCGCTCACAGGGCGGGTTTCCGGTACATCACAGGCAGGCAAGCGATGACAACGACGGCCGGGCTTCGACAATTCAAACAACAGTTCCGTGGATTGCTGATTGTTCATAGCTTCGCTTCACGCTGAGAAAGAGAGGTTCGCATTTACCGCATCACTGGCATCGCTTGAGCTAATTGGTGTTCGACCGCCTTCGCCAAGCCATCGATCTCGGCTTTGGTGCGTTTTTCGGTGACGGCAAGCGTCAACGCTTGCGATAACTGGGGACCATACCAACGGCCGACCGGCAGTCCCGCGAAATAGCCCTGCTCGCGCAGACGCACCAACAACACTTCCACGTTGACCGGCAGCGACAAGGTGAATTCCTTGAAGAACGGACGTTGATACTGCAACCGTACTCCGGGCAATTGCGTCAACTGATCAGCCGCATAGTGCGCTTTCCGCAGGCAGAGTTCGGCCGTCTCACGTAAGCCTTGCGGGCCTAAGGCCGTTAGATAAACGGCTGCCCGCAACGCGAATAGTCCTTGATTGGTGCAAATGTTGCTCGTTGCCTTTTCTCGGCGAATGTGTTGTTCGCGCGTTTGCAGGGTCAGCACCCAGCAACGCTTGCCGTTGCGATCGGTCGTTTCGCCCACCAAGCGTCCCGGAATTTTACGAACGTATTCTTCTCGACAAGCCATGATCCCCAAATAAGGGCCACCGTATCCCAAGGGGGTGCCTAGGCATTGCCCCTCTGCAACGGCGATGTCCGCGCCGTACTGCCCTGGTCGTTTCAGCAAGCCCATACTAATCGGGTCGAAGCTGATGATCGACAACGCCCCGTGCTTCTGCGCGATTTGGGTCACTGCTTCTGGTTCTTCGAGAAACCCGAAGAAGTTGGGATGCTGAACAATCACACCTACCGTGCGATCGCTGATGGCTTTCGTCACCGTATCAGGATCTAAGAAACCGTCAGGGGTGGGAAGTGTCACAATGGTGACCCCCAAATTCGCCATATAAGTAGCCAAAACTTGGCGATATTCGGGATGCACACTCTCCGCCACCAAAATTTCTCGGCGACCTTCGCGGATGTTCAAGGCCATGAGTGCCGCTTCGGCTACAGCGCTGCCACCTTCATAGAGGCTGGCATTAGAAACTTCCATATCGGTTAGTTGACAGATCAGCGTCTGATACTCATAAAAAGCTTGCAAGCTTCCTTGACTTGCTTCCGCTTGGTACGGTGTGTAAGCCGTGTAGTATTCGCTGCGGGATACAATCGCATCGACGACGGCAGGGATAAAGTGATCGTAAGCTCCACCACCGAGGAAGCACACGGCCTCGCTCGTCGATTGGTTACGACCTGCCAGTTCTTGGATGCGTGCAGAAAGTTCGATTTCAGTAAGTGCAGGCGGTATGTCGAGCAGTCGATTCAAACGAATCGAAGCCGGTATCGGTGCGAACAATTCTTCGATGCTCTGAACACCGATCCGTGCCAGCATTTCACGCTGATCGTCGGCTGTATTTAACAGGTACGCCAAGTCTTTCTCCTTCGCAACGAGAAGCATTCGCTTCGTTGGAATCGGTCGAATCGGGAGTCCGCGTTAGGGCTTCCAGCAGATGAAGCCGAGTTAGGAATTCCAAACACACGCCGGAGATCTCCGCGAGTGCAAGTCTCATCCCGGCATCGACTAGTGACCTTCCGAAGCAATCTGTTGTTGGTAGGCCTCCAGGTTCATCAGATGATCTAAATTCGCTCCTTCGGCGAGACAAATCTTGAACATCCAGCCTTTTCCGTAAGGATCGGCATTGATGATCGACGGGTCTTTCTCGACAGTGGGATTGACTTCGACGATTGTCCCCGTCACCGGTGCGTACAAATCAAAGACCGCTTTCACCGACTCAATTTCACCGCAAGGTTCGGCTGCCGTGACCGATTTACCGACTTTGGGCAATTGCAGATGCGTTACATCCGTCAATTGATCGACCGCGTATTGGGTAATCCCTACCGTAACTACATCGCCATCCAACAAAGACCATTCATGCGTCTTGGCGTAACGCAACGCCGACAGATCCGCCATAGCTAATCTCCGGGAAAATCGAGTTCGCTGGTTTTCGGATCGCTACTTGGCCCTTTGGTAAAAGGGGAGTTTGACCACTTTGGCAGGCGTCCGAGTGCCACGAATGTCTACATCGACAGAATTACCGAGTTGTGCGTGATTCGGCGATAGGTAGGCCATCGCGATCGATTTTTCCAGCGTGGGAGCGTAGGAACCACTGGTCACCTGGCCGATGATCTGTTCACCGGCTAGCACGGTTGCGCTTTCCCGTGCGGCACGCTTGCCTTCGAGTTCCAACCCCACTCGTTTGGGCAGCGATGGATCTGCTTTCTTGGCAGCAATGGCGGCTCGGCCGATGAAATCGCCTTTATCGAGTTTCACGGCCCAACCCAAGCCTGCTTGGATCGGATCGATCTGTTCGTTGAGTTCATGCCCATACAACGGCATGGCCGCTTCCAGACGCAACGTATCGCGGCTGCCCAGGCCACAGTTCAGCACAGGAAAACCAAAACGCCACGCCGTCTGCTTTTCCGTCAGGAAGAAAACGGCTTGCTCGATTTGATCCGCGGGGAGAATCCACTCGTAGCCATCTTCGCCGGTGTATCCGGTTCGACTGATGATTTGGCTTCCGGGACGATCGGGAATGTCGGCCAGTTCGGCGAAATAGTATTTCAGTTTTGGGGCGATCGGATGAGTTTCGATCGCTCTGGGGCCTTGAACAGCGATCATCGCCCAATCGAAGGTACGATCGTGAACGGTCACCCGGTAGCCGGCTTTCCAGCGTTCGATCCATTGGAGGATTTTCAAGCGATTCGATGCGTTGACCACCATCAACCAAAACTGGGGCAGACGATACACCAACACATCGTCCAGAATCCCCCCTTGTTCGTGACACAATAGCCCGTAACGCACCTGACCGAGTTTCATGGTGTTCACGTCATTGGTGAACAGTCGCTGAAGCAAGATCGGTGCGTCCTCACCTTCCAAGACCAAGCGCCCCATGTGCGAGATGTCGAACACGCCACAGAAGGTGCGAACCGCTTTGTGTTCTTCCAAAATGCTAGTGTACTGCACCGGCATTTCCCAGCCGCTGAACGGCACCATGCGGGCTTTGTGCTGAACATGCCAATCATACAACGGGGTGCGTAACAAAGTGGACATACGTTTCTTGCCTTAAGATTGGTCGGAGAGATGCCTTCGGACGCATGCTCCGTTCCAGTTTTTGCCCCTGGACACCATCATTCCCAATTGGTCATTCCAGCCGGTTCCGTTCGATTCCTCACCAGCGTTTTCCCGCTGCCTTCGCCCGGCCACGGCAAATTCGCTTTTCCGTGCAAAGAATTGCCGATTCTATGGCCGGCGAACTCTTTCGTTGCCGCAGGTTCGGTTATACAATTCGTAGGAGGGTTTCTTAGATTGCCAAGATGAGATAAGATACATCGGGGTATTTTGGTAGTGCCCAGTCCCGATCTTTGCTGGAAAGGCTGCCATGCCCGCACAGCTTCTTGCGTTGACCGATGGCCCGAGCATCTTGCTCGATAAACCGATTCTCTTATTCGGCCGTCATCCGGAGTGCGATATTCAGTTGAATTCGCGGAAAGTCTCGCGGAAACACTGCTGTATCGCTTTGGTGCGCGATTATCTCGTCGTCCGCGATCTAGGCAGCACCAATGGAATTCGGATCAACGGCCATCGTACCCTCGTAGGCAAACTGCGTTCCGGCGACGAACTCACCATCGGCAATTTCCGTTACCAAGTCTGGATGGAAGGCACGAACGATGCTCCGCGAACGACAACTGCCCAAGCTCCTCCTCCGGCAGTTGCCCCCAACCCAGCGGTAGCCTCGGCCGCCCGAGCGGATGCTGCTGCCCCGGAGTCGGGAGGAGATTCTGTGAACGTTGGTCCCGCGATTGCCACGGAAGCTGTTGATATTCCCTACCCAGGAGCTGCGCGTGCCGGCAAAGCGGTTCCGCCCAACGATCGATCGGCCCCAGCCAATGATCGATCCGCCCCAGCATCGGCCAAGTCGGTGTCTCCGATTGCCATCAACGATGAACTGTTGGAGGAAGCCGACGAACCGATTCCCCTCGATTGAGCGTACCTTCCCTTCCCTACCCTTCTGCGAGTTTGCCATCTTTGGGATAAAGTCATTATCCAAGCGCCTCCGTCGAAGGATGTCGGACGGCTCGTCATTACGGGGAGCATTGAGCCAACGACGCGACTCGTCGGGTGGTTTTCAACCAGTCGTGGGTGTCTCTGTAACACCCGCGGACTTGCGTCCGCGGCTCTCCAGAACTTGGAGCCGACGACGCCAGTCGTCGGTATTTTTTCAATCGTCGCCAGTCTCCAAACAACCGCGCATTAGCGTCTGCGACTCTCGAAAGCGGCACCGAACTTCGATGAGAAAATC
>CALEEC010000116.1 GCA_937949245.1 uncultured Gemmataceae bacterium
GTTGCCCGTCGATCTCGGCCAAGAAACGGCAAGACAAGTCGTAATCTTTCGAGCGGAATCGTCGGCCAATGTCTTCTAGACGTGCCGGCGTGAAATGAGGGAGTTGCCGGGCCGCTTCGTTGTAGATCGCGGCTTGATGAACCTCATCACCAGGAATAAAGCAGCGTACTTTCACGGGGTCCGTTCCCAGCAGGGGCTTGCCGGTGGCATTCCGGTCATGGGGCGTCAGCGAATCCGCATGGGGATCATGAACGATCGCATCTTTCTATAAGGGTGCAGATGTTGGACTACCGTTTCCGCAATCGTGGAGTCGTACCTGCCTTTCATATGGAACCACGATCGGCGGAAGAGGAATCGATCCGCAGTAAGATTTTACCATTTCGCCCCATGGTTGTCGCATGGCGCACGGCATCGTGGATGCGATCGAGAGGATAGGTGCCGGCAATCTCGGTTTGGAAAGTCTTGTGTTGGAGCAACTTGCGGATTTGCCGAAACAGCCGTACTAATTTCGGAATTCGCTGCTGCTTGACCCAATCGGCCAGCCAAAACCCCTCGACACGTTTACTGCCCCTCAGCAAGAAGCGGGGATCGACCGAGATGGGTTCCCCCGAAAGCAGGCCGTACAGGAGGGCTCGCCCGCCGGTTCCGAGCGAGCGGACTACGGCCGAACCGACTGCTCCGCCTACCGGATCGATCGCGAACGGCACTCCGGCCCCGCCCGTAAGCCTGTGTACTTGCTCCGGCAATTCCTCTGGAGGCACGCATAGCACTTCGGTCGCCCCCAAGCGACGCAACTCATCGACCTGTTCTGGTCGACGCACCCAATTGATGGTGCGAAAACCATCCAGACGCGACAGTTGGAGGATCATTTTCCCCAAAGCCGAACCGGCCGCGGATTGCAACAGCCAAGCACCGGGCGGGGGACGCAAAACGTGTCGGATCATGGCCAATGCCGTCGCAGGATTGACGAAGAACGTCGCGGCTTGGTCGTCGGGAATCTCCGGGGGCACCGGAATGACTTGTCGGGCCGAGGTCAGGGTGTATTCCTGCCAGTTGCCGTGGCGGTCGTTGATGATCGCGACGCGTTTGCCCTGGCGCAGCCAACCGAGGATGCCGCCTCCCGAGGCTTCGACGATGCCGACTCCCTCGAATCCCGGTGTGGCCGGGAGTTGAGGTTTCAGGCCGTATCGTCCTTCGATGTACAGCAGATCGGAGGGGTTGATTGGACTGGCGAGCATCCGCACCAGGACTTGACCGCGTGCCGGCGTCGGCTTAGGGGCGTCCTCGCGGAACCGAAGCACCTCGATCGGCGCGCCGCACTGCTCGAAGAACACAGAACGCATCGCAGGTTCCTGAACCGACAACAAAGCAAACGCCGGGCAATTGCCCTCATTGTAGGAGAGCCGCGCCGAACTGCCAGAAGGCAAGCGGTCGATATTCGTTGACGAAGGTCAAGGCGAGCCGGCAGACGTAAGTCGCCGGAGGTGTTTGCCCCCAAGCAGATGGCGGGTCGTCCCCACGAATTAACGCAGCGGTTGCGTCAACCAACTGAGCGGAAACGTCGCGAAGGTGATGGTCTCGTAGGGCGATTTTTCGCCCCGTTCGTACAGGCAGCCGATCTCGCCGTTATGCAGCACACTCAGGCACGAATACGCGGCGGGGCCGGACCATAGTTCCCGGGCGAATTTCCAGGTTGCCCCATCGTCATCACTGAAATGTAACGTCATCCGTTCGCGTTTTTTGCTCGCCGGATTCGAGAACAATAGGGTCGCTTTCTTGGGCTCCGAGGTGCCAAGACGGATGATACTGGCTTGGCAAACCGGTTCGATCAGGGTTTCATCCGATTTCGGTTCGCTCCAGGTGAGTCCGCTATCGCGACTGAGGGCGACTAGGCGTTGGAAGTTTTTGCGGTAGGAACGGATGTTGAGCATCAGCGTGCCGTCGGAAAGTTCGACCACTTGGCATTCGTTGCAATCGGGTTGGACGGTTCCGCCCAGTTTCCAGGTTTTGCCGGCATCGTCGCTGTAGATGATGTGCGAACCAAGGGTTTTGCCGCCGTCGGCTTTGAAATCGCAGGGGATCACCAAGCGGCCAGTACCGGTCTGAATCCCTATGCCAGGGCCGGTGGCATACCAGGTCCATTCCGGTTTCTTCGTTGGGGCCGTGATTTCGACCGGTTTGCTCCAGGTACGGCCATCGTCGGAACTGGTGCAGTGCCAAACAGTGCGTGCGCCTTTCGCTTTGCCGCGAACGATGTCACTTTCGCTGTCACTCCCCAGATTGTGGGTCAGCAACAGATGAATGACTCCCGTGGTGCGATCGACTACCGGGCAGGGGTTGCCGCAAGTGTTGGCTCCATCGTCCCAAACGATCTGCATGGCCGACCAAGTCTTGCCGTGGTCGGTACTGCGCTTGAGTACAACGTCGATATCGCCGGTGTCGCGAGGGCTATTTTGGCGCCCCTCGGCAAAGGCCAGCAAGGTGCCATGAGGCGTGGTCAACAGGGCCGGGATGCGGTAGGTGTGGTAGCCATCCTGGCCCGAGACAAAGACGGCGGTTTGCCTTGGTTCGGCCGAAAAGCTAGGAGAGGTTGCCCAGCACAAGCATACGATCATCCCCAGTTGCAGTGTTCGCGTTCGAGTGGCAGGCAGCATCGCGGTAGTTCCTAAGGATAGACAGAGAGTCGGGCGATCATTTCTGGCAACAGCACTCGATGAGTAGCACGCAGCATCGCAGTTGCATCGCGTGGTTTCAAGGAACTAAAACGATTTTTCCCATCAGGGTTCCCGACTTGGCCAGGGTGTTCTCCTCTTGCAGACGATGTGCCGAGGCGGCTTCGCTGAAATGGAATTGTCGGCCTACCAAAGCACGCAGTTTTCCTTCCGACATCCAGCGATGGATGTCCTCGGCACAGATGCGTTGTTCGTCGGGCGTCATGTTGAACATGGCGAAACCGAACAGCGACAATCCCTTGACATAGAAGGGGCCAACGGGAAAGACCGGTTGGGCTTGTCGGCCGGCCATCAGCACAATGCGGCCCCGCGGGGCCATCAGTTCGACGGTACGAATCAGATCCGGTTCGCGTTGGGTTTCGTACCACACCTGCACTCCTTTACCGTCGGTTGCTCGCTTGACTTCGGCAGCAACGTCTTGAGTTTTGTAAAGGATGGCGAGGTCGGCTCCCAATTGCCGGGCGATCACGGCTTTTTCTTCCGAACCGACGGTGGTAATCACCCGGGCTCCGACCGCTTTGGCCATCTGCACGACTGCCGCGCCGACTCCTCCGGTGCCACCGTTGACGAACACCGTCTCCCCCGCTTGCAAGCGACAGCAGTGGAACAGTCCCAGATGGGCGGTGATGCCTACCAAAGCGATTGCTGCCGCGTCGATGTCACTGACATTGGGCGGAGTCGGATACAAGAATTCCTCGGGCACACAAGCAAACTCGGCAAACGTCCCCTGACGCCCCAGCAAACCTTGATTCGATCCCCACACACGATCCCCCACGCGAAAACGCTGGACGTTCGCACCAACGGCATCGACCGTACCCGCCAAATCACAGCCGGGGATAAACGGCTTGGGCAACGGCATCGCAACCACGCCGGCACGAATGTAGGTGTCGATTGGGTTGAGGGCTGCCGCGCCGACGCGTACCCGGACTTCCCCTGCACGCGGTTCGGGCGTTGGTAGTTCGCCGTATTGGATCACTTCGGGGCCACCAGTCGTTTCGTAATAAGCGGCTTTCATGAAGGTTGCTCCTGGGTAGTAGAGGTCGCGGAGGGAGGCTCTGTGCGTTGAGCGCTTTGAAACATCCAGTATAAGATGGTCTTGATTTCAAAGGGTTTCAATCCGGGGCGCAGCGATAAAATCCGCGCGGCAATCCCGGCTAAATGGGGAGTGGCCCAACTGGTGGCCGGTTCCTGGGCGAATGGCCCAAGGTAGCCGCGACCGTGTGCTTGGAATTCGATCTGCTCCCGCAAAGCGTAGGCGAAATCGAGCGGATCGGCAAATAGCCCTTTATCCACCGAAATCAACGGCGGGGAGAACACCGCGGGATAACTGCGGGTCAGCGGATGCTCGTTATGGGCCGCGGCAAAGATCAGCACATCCTTGAAGTAGGCGTCTTCGATAGCGCGAAATAATTGTTGCCGTTTCTGCGGTTGTTGCAAGCGATATTCCG
>CALEEC010000117.1 GCA_937949245.1 uncultured Gemmataceae bacterium
TGCGGAAGAAGGAATCCGATTTTATCATCAAGAATTCCCGCATGTCGTTCTGCTCGATGTCGTCTTGCCGGATCGTGACGGCTTGGAGGTGTTTCGGGAGTTGCAAGCCATCGATGCCCCCCGGCCGGTCATCTTCGTCACGGGCACCTCGACCACCGACACGGCGATCGAAGCGATGAAGTTGGGAGCCTTTGACTATCTGTTCAAGCCTTTGGATCTGGAACAATTGCAACGCGTCACCTTGCAAGCCTTGGAAGTCAGCCGCTTGATGCGGATGCCGAAGGGCCAGAAGGAAAGCAACGAATCGCTCGACGCGAAATCGGAGTTGATGATCGGCTTCTGCTCGGCGATGCGTGAGGTCTACAAAGAGGTCGGCCGGGTGGCTAATCAGGATGTTACCGTTTTGATTACCGGCGAAAGCGGCACCGGCAAGGAACTCGTTGCTCGGGCCATCTATCAGCATTCCAAACGGATTCACGGTCCTTTCTTGGCGATCAATTGCGCGGCCATTCCCGAGCAATTGCTGGAAAGTGAACTGTTTGGCCACGAAAAGGGCGCGTTTACCGGAGCGGATCGGCGACGCATTGGCAAATTCGAGCAGTGCAACGGCGGGACGATCTTTCTGGACGAAGTGGGAGACATGAGCCTGTTGACGCAAGCGAAAATGCTGCGACTGCTTCAAGGCCAAACCTTCGAGCGCCTCGGCGGAAATGAAACCATTCGTACCGATGTCCGCCTGATCGCGGCCACGAATCAGCCCTTGGAAAAGCTGGTGCGTCAAGGAAAGTTTCGTGCCGATCTGTACTACCGCCTGGGGATGCTCACCATTCAATTGCCTCCGCTGCGGGAACGCGGCGACGACATCCCCATGTTGGTGCGCCACTTCATCCAACGGTTCAATCGCGAACTGCAACGCGACATTCGTGAAGTGTCGCCCGAGGCGATGCGTTTGCTACGGCAGTACCATTGGCCGGGCAACATCCGCGAATTGCAAGGGGTACTCAAGCAAGCGATGCTGCGTGCTAGTGGCACTTTGCTACAGCCCGATTCGCTCCCTTTGAAACTCCGCGGCGAAGCAGAACCATCGGCCAGCGAAACTCCGAGTGCGTCTTTGCCGGCGTCGGCCAGCAGCAGTCCACCCGTGCCCTCGCCGTTGTCGGCCAGTGCCGCGTTTACCAACGAGGTCGACTTACGAGCTTTTATCGCCTCGGCCCTGGCATCGGGACAAACCGACTTGTATGCTCTTTGTGTGCGTCACATGGAAAAACTTTTGATCCCCACGGTCATGGATGCCGTAGGCAACAGCCAAGTGAAGGCGTCGAAACTGCTCGGCATCACCCGGCGTACGCTGCGGAACAAACTCCGCGAACTGGGGCTGAAACCTCCGGCGCCCCCCCCTGAAGAGGACACCAACACCGATGCATCGGCGTCAAACGCCTCCGACTGGGTCCTTTGAGCCGCTTGGCTTTCCGTACCATTGGCCCCGTGAGAAATCGCCATGCCGCTTCTGACACTGACTTTCCCCCCGACGGCAGAATCGTTGCCCTCATTACGCGACGCCGTCGAGCAGTGGAGCCAAAGCCAAGCCTTGCCCCGTTCGACTCTAGATGTGGTCCATTTGCTGTTGGAAGAAGTCGTCGGCAACGTGATCCGTTACGCTTGCCGAGAGCCCCCCACTCCTTTCGAGGTGCAGTTGGACCGGCACGATGGGCGGTTGCTGATCGAAATCCGCGACGCCGGGCCGGCTTTCGATCCTTGCTCCGTCCCCCCTCCCGATCTAGAATGCCGACTCGAAGATCGGCCAATTGGCGGCCTAGGCATTTACCTGATACGCTGTCTATGCGATGAGATGATTTATCAGCGCGTTGCCGATCGTAATTGTCTGCGCCTGGTAAAACTGCTGCCCAACCCAGCCGAGGAGTAAGCCGCGATGAACATGCAAGTCGAACGCCTAGGCGATTTCTGCGCTGTGCTGCTGACGGGACGCCTCGAACCGCCTCATGTGGAGGCATTGGAACAACAACTCGCCTCGGTCTATGATTTGGGGTGCAAGTGGCTTCTGTTTGATCTGTCGGGGTTAGACTACCTGGGAAGTTTAGGGCTACGGGTGTTCGTGGCGGCGGCCAAACGGGCGAAACTGCTGGAAGGCGAAGCGCGTTTCTGTGGCGTGCATGGTTTGGTGAAACAAGTCTTCGATCTGACCCGCCTCTCGGAGCAAGTGCCACTGTTCGACAACCGCTTCGAGGCAATGAAAGGCTTTCCCCCCACCGAAAGTCCCGTAACGCACTGATCCGACGCTAGCCTCGACGATAAGCGATGCTTCCCGCCACGCATCGCATCGGTATCGCTTGATCCGACGTGATGCAAACAAGATTGCGGTCGGGAAACCTGCTTGCTCAATCAACCGGAGAACCTTTCCGGCCCTCCTTGGGTTCTGCTGTATCTTGGTTCAAAGACACTCGATCATGTTCTTTTCTCGCGATTCTTGGCTCGGCGGGCCAATGCTCGCCGCACAGAAAAAGACGCATGCGTCTTCCTGATCCGGCTGTCTCCACCCCTCATAAGCCGAAATTCGCCTTTCTTTTTTCCGCAATCGCGGTTATGGGAGGCCCGATTTTTTCCGGCAATCTAGGATGGCTCATCGCTTTGCTGTTCCTCGGGGGAAGAACGCAGAGCGTGACGATTGCTATCGCGGGGGGGCAATCCATGTACCGCACGATTCGTGCCGCGGCTTTGGGAGCTGCGGTCGGCATCGCTTCGCTGGGGTGTGCGACGCAGAAAGAAACCCATACGCCGCGTACCGGCATTGAGCAATTGCTGATTTCCAGTGCCGTCGATCATTCGTTGGACCGATTCGATCTGACACCCTTGGCTCACAAATCGGTTTATGTCGAAGCAAAATATCTCGATTGCGTCGATAAGAACTACATTGTCGGATCGTTACGCAGTCGGTTGCTGAATCTGGGGTGCAAACTGGTCGATAAACTCGATGCATCCGATGCGATCGTCGAAATTTATAGCGGCGGCGTGGGGACCGACAGTCAGGAACTCTTTGTAGGCGTCCCCGAGATTCCTTTGCCTCCGCCTTCGCCGATTGCCATTCCCCGCGTATCGCTGTTGAAACGCACCAAACAGAACGGCACAGCTAAGCTAATGGTGATGGCCTACGACACTCACACTCGTGCCGCGTTGATCCACGGCGGCATTTCGTTGGCACGATCGGAATGCAAGAACTGGAACATTCTCGGCGCTGGCCCCGTCCAGACCGGCAGCGTGCCCAACGAGATTCTCGCGGCCACCGGCGAAGCCGATCTCGACCTCGGCACCATGGTTCGTAGTGCCAAGCGGGCTTTGACTGCCACTGCAGTGCCAGCACCGTTGTTCTCGCCGTCATTCACTTCAGGTAGCGAAACTCTCGCCTTACCGACTAGCGTGCCGGCCACCGCGACGTTAGCAGCTTCCGAAGCTCCTCCATCGATTCCTCCGATTCCCTCTGCTTCAGCCACGGCTACGGAGATTCCAGCGACACCAACTTCCACGATTTCCGCTCGATCGCTTCCTAAAATTCCGCCCCCGGATCCCGTTTCGACGGGGGCCTACATAGTGCCAGTCGGCGTGAAAATCAACGAGTAAGGCCAGCACGGAGTTGGACGGGAATTTCTATTGAACGGGGGGGCCAACTTCTTTTCGATCACGTTCATTTCGTGCGTCCTAGGGCGTAGAGATTGCGAATCTCGAGGCCGTTGGCCGGTTCGATCCGCAGCATGCCGGGTTCGAGCGGACTTGCGGCGTCGAATTCGTGCAGAAGTTGGCCATCGAGCAGGAATTGGATTTTCTTTTCTCGGGGCAACTCGCGTACCGTCAGGCGTTGCCAAGCCCCGGGTTTCCATTTTCCGCGAGGTTCCGCGAACTTCTTGCCGTGGGCTTCGAGGTGCATTTTGTCCCCGGCTAAGCGGCCCAAAAGGGTTGGCTTGCCTGAGGGACCAAACGCGAAGGCGACCGCATCGCTCGACTTGGGCGGAAGTTTAAAGTCGAAGAGGAATTCCTGAAGCGTCAACGGGACCGCCGTGGTCAACGGGGCGCTGCCGTCGGATTTCAGGTTCCCCCCCACCGGCTTCCAGGCCCCTTGAGGCGTATCCCAACCGACCAGATCCAATCCGCTGAACAATTGTTGATACCCATCGGCCACGAAGGCAATCTCCTGCGGTTGAGGATGGGTGCTAGGCAACTCTTGGATGCGCAGATTGCGGAAATGGCATTCCGCCCCTTCCGACTCTAAAGCGAGATAGCCCTTGCGCGGCCGACATTCACTCACCCCCGAAACTTCCTTGCCGTTGACGTGCAGTTTGATCGTGCCGTTGTTGGCGATGATCTTGTAGTGATTCCATTCGCCTCCTCCTTTGGCCCGTCGTTCACTGGGCAAGCAGCGTTGATAGCCTTTGGGATGGGGCCGATCCGGTTTGCAAAACGCCCCCGAGACGCTGAACACGTCGCCATGACTCGTCGCCCAGTCGGCCTCGAAATTCACCAGTACCTGCACTTCGATCCCCCGCGTGAACGGCGAACCGACTGCAGGCAAGCCATCGGCCCAGACGAACAAACCGGAGTTGCCCACTTGGTCCTTGTTCACATGCATCCATTCCATTTCCAAAATGAAATTCTCGTACTGCTTTTCAGTACGGAGGAAACCGATCGGGTTACCGGTGGTGATCAATTTTCTTTCCCGAACTTGAAACGTGTCGGGATGGACATTGACACGCTGCCACCCCGAGAGATCCTTGCCGTTGAACAACGGGACGAAGCCTTGCTGCGAATCGCTAGAAGGTGCCTCCGCGGCGAGCAATGCCCAGGCCATCCCACTGCTGACTGCACCGAACCACAGCATCGCGATGATCGACCTCATAGTGCTTTACCTCCGAAAGCTCCGAAGGAAATGACATTTAGGCAGGAAAAATACGCGAGAAGCAAGATTTTACTTGGTGTAGTGCCCATTTTGCGAGAGAGTAGCAAGAAAATTTTTACTCAGCGAGGATTTTGCGATGCGTGGGTGGTGGTTGGGAATTTTCTGGCTCATTTCGCTGCCGCTGAGCCAAGCGGCCGACAAGCCGAACATTCTGTGGTTGACTTGTGAGGACATGGGACCGCACCTCGGTTGTTACGGCGACAGTTACGCCACGACGCCGAATGTCGATGCCCTGTCGGCCCGAGGCATGCGTTATCGGGTGGTGTGGTCCAACGCGCCGGTCTGTGCCCCGGCACGCACCGCGTTGATCAGCGGTATGTATCCGAATTCGACCGGTTCCGAACACATGCGCAGTTTGGTGCCTCTGCCGGCCGAAGCCAAGATGTATCCGCAATTGTTGCGCGATCTAGGCTACTATTGCACCAACAACAGCAAGGAAGACTACAACTTGACCAAGGTCGGCATAGTGTGGGATGAATCGTCTCCCAAGGCTCATTATCGGCACCGACCGAAGCAATCTCCCTTTTTTGCGATCTTCAACTTCACCATCACCCATGAAAGCCAGATCCGCGTTCGGCCTCATACGCTGATTCACGACCCCAACCAAGTCCGCGTGCCGAGTTATCACCCCGACACGCCGGAAGTGCGCCGTGACTGGGCACAGTACTACGACAAGATCACCCAAATGGATACGTTGGTTGGCAAAGCCTTGAAGGAACTCGACGAGGCGAAACTGACCGACGAAACGATCATGTTTTTTTACTCCGATCATGGCTCGGGTATGCCGCGGCACAAGCGTTTCCCCGGCAACTCCGGCTTGGCGGTGCCGTTGATCGTAGTCTTCCCCGAAAAATGGAAACATCTGGCCCCCAAGGACTACCAACCGGGCGGAATCAGCGATCGGTTGGTTTCGTTTGTCGATTTTGCTCCGACATTACTGAGTTTAGCCGGCGAAAAGCCCAAGCCGTGGATGCAAGGCTCTGCCTTTCTGGGGACTCACACGCACCCCCGCATCGCTACCTGCATGGTTTCCGGGGACGGATGGATGAACGCCACGATGTGGTTCGGTCGGTGCGCGATGAACGTTATGTGTATCTGCGAAATCTGCTTCCTCATTTGCCGCATGGGCAGCATGTGCAGTATCAGTTTGAAACTCCCACTACGCGGATCTGGCATCAGTGGTATCGGGAAGGCAAATTGAATGCCGTGCAGGCTCGCTTTTGGCAAGTGCGGGAACCGGAAGAACTTTACGATTTGCAACGCGATCCCGACGAGGTCCACAATCTGGCCAACGATCCGAAGTATCGGGAAGTTTTGGAGCGTTTCCGTGCGGAGTGGAAGCGTCAGGCGATAGCGGTGCGAGATGTCGGCTTGATGCCGGAAGCCGAGATGCATCGTCGGTGCGGCGAACAATCGCCCTACGATGTTGCCCGCCGTTCGGAGTATCCCATCTCGAACGCATCGTGCAGACG
>CALEEC010000118.1 GCA_937949245.1 uncultured Gemmataceae bacterium
TTCCCGAGAAACTGATCCCGTTGTTCATCAGCAACTTAATGCGGGATGAGCCGGTGCCGGTCTACGGCGACGGCTTGCAGATTCGCGATTGGATTCACGTTCGCGATCATTGCGAGGCCATCTGGGCGGTGTGGCAAAAAGGGCGGATTGGCGAGGTGTACAATGCCGGTGGTCGCTGTGAAAAGACCAACATCGAGGTGACGCACCTGCTGTTGGATCTGTTGGGCAAGCCGCGATCGCTGATTCGGCATGTAAAGGATCGTCCGGGACACGATCGCCGGTATGCGATCGATTGCTCGAAGATCGAACGTGAGCTAGGTTGGTCGCCCCAGATTCCGTTCGCCGAGGGGCTACGCGAAACCATTGCCTGGTATCAACAGAACACGGCTTGGGTCGAAAAGATCCGCTCGGGCGATTATCGCCATTACTACGAACGACAATACGTCTCGCGATCCGCGGCGTGACGACGTCGCTCAGCTCAGGGAGGAGATCCGATGGTTCAACGTGGCGTCATTCTGGCCGGCGGAAAAGGCACCCGGCTGGGCGAGTTGACCAAGGTGACCAACAAACACTTGCTGCCGGTCGGTGCGATCCCCATGGTGTACCACCCGCTGAAGAAAATGACGGGGGCAGGAATCCGAGACATTCTCTTAGTTTCGGGGACGGAACACATGGGCGACTTCGTCGAGTTGCTTGGCTCCGGGGCGGCCCACGGTTGTTCCTTGACCTATCGCGTGCAAGACGAAGCGGGAGGAATCGCTCAAGCCCTGGGGTTGGCCGAGTTGTTCTGCAAGGGCGAACGCATGGTCGTCATCTTGGGCGATAACATCTTCCACATGCCGCTACGCCCTGTATTGGAGCAAGCCGAAAAGCATCCGAATTACGCTTGGGTCGGCCTGAAGCAAGTGCCGGACCCGGGGCGTTACGGCGTCGCCGAGTTGAAGGGCCATCGCGTGGTCAGCATCGAGGAAAAGCCAGCGAAACCGAAGAGCGAATTCGCGGTCGTGGGAATCTACATCTATCCTCCCGATGTCTTCGATGTAATTCGCACGCTGAAGCCCAGCCAACGCGGGGAACTCGAAATTTCCGATGTCAATCGGTACTACATGGAACAAGATCGCCTCGGCTACACCATCTTCGATGGTTACTGGACCGATGCCGGCACTCTCGATTCCTTGTTCTATGCCAATCAAATGGTCCGCGAAAATCCACCGGTTTTCTGAACCTATCGTCACGCCAACAACTCTTGGAGCCGACGACGCTATTGTCGGGTGCGTGTCGTAAGACCTGCGGAATGGCGTCTGCGGCTCCTATCGTCATGCCAACAGCCCTTGGAGCTGCGTCGCTGTTGTCGGGTCGAAAGACGAAGAGAATCTGAACAACTGTCTCGACAATCCACTGTCCCAGAGACATACCTTCAACCCCAGGGAGAAACTGCTCCGCGGCCGCAATCTCTGGTACGGGCGTGTGAACTGGCTACGGTGTTTGCAACAATTTTTGGGCGGCACGCCATAAGCCGGCCTGTTCCGCGTTGTCTTTGTCGCGTAGGCCGAGGCGTTGGGCGCGCTCCGTAGCCTCGGTGTCACTGCGTTGTTCGACTTGACGGAAATACAGATACCACAGAATCCCACTGAGCGAGCCGTTGCGGTCGTAGATGAACAACGGATGTCCCCCGCGATCTTCTACCAGTTGCCGAAAACGGGCGAAGGTTTCGGGAGAAATCGCTTCGCTGCCCAGGGTGAGCGAAACATAAGTGAGGCCACGCTTTTCGATCGCTCGCCGATCAACGGTATCTTCTTCGTTGGGCCGTCGTAGACTGACGACGGTCTTGTAGTGGTTTTCTTCCAACCAGCGAAGTCCGTCGAGATCAGGACGCAAGCCGCAGCTAATGCCGGGCTTGACTTCGACGAATTGCGGAATGCCGATCGGCAAGGCCGGACTGGCTAGGCTATCGGAGCGATCCGACCGATCGAACGGATCCGATCGATTCGAGGAATTCGGTGGATCGGATGAGTCCGACGCATTCAATCGATCCGACGCATTCGATCGATCCAAACGCGGCGAACCAATGAATGGTTCGCTGGGGGACAGAATTGGCGCTGGAGGTTCGGGCTTCCGCCCTGGTGCGGCCGTCGAGGGAGGCGGTGGAGAAGTGGTCGTATCGGACGCCGGGGCAGGCATTCGCGCCGGGGCAAGGTCTGAGGCGAAGGAAGATTCCTCCGTAATCTGCGGGATGCCCAAGAAAACGATCCCCTCGGGCAAGCCGGTGGAATTTTCCCGCGATTCGGTTCGCCCGGGCGAACGCACGGGGGGAAGCGGTTCGGGAAGCAGTAACTCCGGCTTCTGGAGGGTGATCGGCGGATAGTTTCCGGTAAATGGAACTGTGTCGGGAGGGGGAGCAGCGCTGGGCATGGGAGACACCGGCAGATTGGTCGCCGGAATCATGCCAGCGCCCGACGTGGGGGGTAGCGGGCCGGGCGGCATCAAGTTCGGTTCGCGGCGACAGCAGTGCCGACAGCCTGTCGTGAGCAGACAAGCTCCAGTCAGACCGATGAGCAACTTTTTACGCAACGACATAGGCCACCTCTGGACCGAAGACCTTCTGGATGGCTTCAGTCTAACAGGAAGAAGACGTTCGTCCCCAGAGGAGAATAAGGCAAAAAGTTGAGTTGAGGAAAAAAGAGATCGGGTAAAGCCGATCCGTGAAACTTTGCCGAGAGGAAGGATTGCGAGGGTTATCGACTATACATCTGTTGTTCGGCCATTACGGCCAATTCCGTGAGTTTGGCTGCCGTGACGCCGATGCGTTCAAAGCACTCGGCCACAATACTATGCGGCGTCGTGAAGAGGATGATTAACAAATCCGCGGGGGTAATCACGTTGCGTTGATGATCGAGACAGCGGTTGTAGGCTTGGCGGAGGAGTTTGATGACGTTGTCGGAGAGGAATTCGCGATTGAGAAATACGGGAGCGATGTCGAGGGGTTCGTCTTGCTGAAACAGTTCGCGGAACTGATCGAGCAAACGGGGAGGATCCGCCCCCAGCCGTTTGGCCCAACTACGGACCGAAGCATCGGGAGCCGCGAGCAGCCCCATGAACAAGTGGGGGCTGCGGATGCTATCCCAATAGGTGGCTTCCGCGTAGGCGCGCGCGTGGTGGAGAACCTGGATCGTGCTTTCGTGGAACAGATCAAGGCGAAGCCGACCACTCGGCAGAAAGATATCGTCGGAACTGCGATCCAGAAATGACATCGCCTAGGCCCCTTCAGTTTCCGAGAAAGGAACGTTTGGATTATGACGACATTTCGGAAGGCGGGCAAGTGGGCACCCGCCGACTGGGCCAAATTTTTCCGCCTATTTCTTGAACAGCAGGTGGCAGCGTTTGCATCGTACCGTGTGTCTTGCCTGTACCGTGCCACACTTCGGGCAGCGGAAGTAGCGCATGGCCCGATATTTTTTCGTTCGCGGTCGGGTTCGCATAGACCAATCCTGTCGACATCCCTAGAGAATTGCTCACGACTCAGATTTATTGCAATATAAAGGGCTTGACGGTACTACGCAATGGCGAACTGCGAGGCATTTTGTCTTTATTTATCGTGTTCCATCGGAGCGAACGCATCGGGGAAGCATCGCGGGCGGCGCGAAATTCGTGTGAATCGCGGAAAGTAGCTCGCGAACCTCGTGGCACCCAATCCGAAGAGCGGGCAGTCCCGAAGCCCATCGCCCCCGGGGCGGCTTGTCTGCGCGAACCTCGTGGCACTCAGTCCGAAGAGCGGAGCCTGTCCCCGGGCAACTTGCCTAGGCAGCCTCGCGGCGATCGGTTAAGCTACCTAACCATGAGAAAACGCAAGGATTCCTCGGCTCCGAGGTCGGTAAGGCATGTCTAGTCTCGAACGTGTCGCGGAATTGCGTCGGCTCATCGACTATCACAATCGCAAATACTACGTCGATGCCGCTCCCGAAATTTCGGATCGGGAATTCGATTTTCTGGTAAAAGAATTGCAACAGATCGAAGCGGCCCATCCCGAGTGGATCACCCCTGATAGTCCCACGCAACGCGTCGGTGGCCAACCCATTGAGGGGTTTCAAACCGTCAGGCATCGGGTGCCGATGTTGTCGATCGAGAACGCCTATTCCGCCCAAGAACTGCGGGAATGGGATCGCTCCCTACGGAAGCTGCTCGGTCCTGAACCGATCGATTATGTCGTCGAATTGAAGATCGATGGCGTGGCCATCACCTTGATTTACGAGCATGGACGTTTGACCGTGGGGGCGACCCGCGGTGACGGCGAACGCGGCGATGATGTGACGCACAATCTGCGGACTATCCCTTCGGTGCCCCTGAAGCTGAATACCGATCAACCGCCTCCGCTCTTCGAGGTGCGCGGCGAAGTCTACATGACGCGTGCCGAATTGGTTCGGATCAATCGCCTAAGGCAGGCGCTAGGGGAAAAAACTTACGAAAATCCGCGGAATCTGACGGCCGGCACCCTCAAGTTGCTCGATCCGCGGCAATGTGCCGAACGCAAACTCGTGCTGTTCGCTTACGGCGTTGGGGCCGTCGAAGGCATTCGCTTGACCCACCATCTCGAGTTGCTGCAATTGTTGCGGCAGTATGGCTTTCCGGTCAATCCGCATATCCATCCCTGCCCCGACATTGAGGCGGTGATTGCCTATTGCGAATCTTGGAACGAACGTCGGCACGAGTTGCCCTACGATACGGATGGCATGGTCATCAAAGTCAACGACTTCCGACAACGGGAACGACTCGGCTCGACCAGCAAATTTCCCCGCTGGGCGCGTGCGTTCAAGTTCGCGGCGGAACAAGCGTTGACGAAATTAGCCCGCATCGAAGTGCAAGTCGGCCGAACAGGCAAACTGACGCCGGTCGCGTACTTCGATCCGCCAGTGCGTTTGGCCGGCACGACGGTCAGCAAAGCCTCGCTGCACAATGCGGATTACATCGCGCAAAAGGATCTACGCGTCGGCGATATGGTCGTGGTCGAAAAGGCTGGCGAAATCATTCCGCAGGTCGTGCGGAGTGAACCGAGTGCGCGTACCGGCAAGGAAGTGATCTACGAATTCCCCAAAACCTGCCCGATGTGTGCAGCGCCAACGGCCCGAGAGCCTGGCAGTCCGTTTTACTTTTGCACTGCCCCGCGCAATGAATGCGGGGGCCAGGTCAAACGTCGCATCTTGCAATTTGCCCGCCGCGATGCGATGGACATCGAAAACCTCGGCAAAGCGTTGGTCGAACAACTCGTCGAAAGCGGTTTGGTCACGAATCTGCCGGATTTGTATCGGCTGACGTTGGAGCAATTGCTGACGTTGGAACGCATGGGGAAAAAGTCGGCCCAGAATCTGCTCGATGGCATTGCCGCGAGCAAAGATCGTGGCTTGGCCCGGTTGTTGGCAGGGTTGAGCATTCCGCTGGTGGCCGACAGTATGGCCGATCTGTTGGCACAGGAGTTTGGGCATATCGACGCCTTGATGAACGCGGATGTCGAACGTCTCGCCCAGGTCGAAGGAGTCGGCCCCGAGCGAGCGCGTCACATCTGGGAATATTTCCATGAGCCGAGCCATCGGGACATGATCGAGCAGTTCCGCAGTTTGGGGCTGAAACTCAGCGAACAGAAGAAAGTGGCTCCGCCGGGACTATCGGGATCGGCATTGGCCGGTAAGACTATCGTCGTCACCGGAACAATGACGCAGTTCGATCGCAAGGGGATCGAAGATCTGATCAAACAGTTGGGAGGCAAACCGACCGGCAGCGTCTCGAAAAAAACCGACTTCGTCCTCGCGGGCGAGAATGCCGGCAGCAAACTCGACAAAGCTCGAGAGCTCGGAGTGTCTGTACTCACCGAAGAGGAATTTCAACGGCTGATCGCCGGTCCACTCCCTGCCTCAGAGTGATCCCGCGGAGCATTCGCAAAAGCTGCCGATGGCATGGAACTCGAACTTCCGCGCTGGGGAAGTCCCAGCCATGTGTTGCCCTTGCCAAAAAATCGTGCAGGCATCGCTTCTGCGAAAAAATCGCGTGGGGGTGTCCGAAAGCGTTCCGGTTGCGCTCTATTCGCTAGTACGGTTGGCCAGTAAGATAACTAAACCGGAGCGTGCCGGTGTCGCCGATTTCCCAAGCCTTATGCGGAACCTGCCAGCGATGCTTCACATTCCTGCTTTGCGATTCGGCAAACCTTATGTCAGTATGGACAAAACCACGCTGGTGCATCATGTGACCGGCGAACCGTTCGCGGAAGTCAGCCAGGTGACCGGCAGCATGATTGCCCGCGATTTGTCCAAAGCGGCGCAATCGCGTCGGGAATTGGCTGCCATTCCCATGCGGGAACTGTTCGCTCTGTATGCGAGGGCGGCCGATCATTTCGCCAACTCGACTTTGCCGATCGGCGATCAGGAGCAAACCTTTGACGACTACATCCGCTGTCTGTCCTCCAGCACCGGCTCGCCGATGGTCTTTTGCCGTCGCAATGCAGCTAAAGTCGAATATGTGCTGCGGAACATCGAAACTGTCCTGGATGGCTTGACACGCGGCCTAGATCCGACCATCCTCGATAGAGGGTACGGTATGCAAGGCGGTCGCATGCAGGCGTTTTACCCGACGACCGACGCCTTCGGCGCGATTTTGCCGAGCAACTCCCCCGGAGTACATTCGCTGTGGGTTCCCGCGGTGGCCTTGAAGACGCCGTTGTTCCTCAAACCTGGCCGGGAAGAGCCCTGGACACCGTATCGGGTGCTGCAAGCGTTCATCAAAGCGGGCATCCCGCCGTCGGCGTGTGGCTTTTACCCGACCGATCATGCCGGGGCAGCCGAATTGCTCCGCGGGGCAGGGCGTAGCATGCTTTTCGGGGACGCGCGAACGACGGACCCGTACAAAAACGATCATCGGGTCGAACTGCATGGACCAGGCTACAGCAAAGTCTTGATCGGGGAAGATCAGATTGAGCGTTGGCCTAACTGGATTGATGCCATCGTCGAATGCATCGCGGCCAACGGAGGACGCAGTTGTATCAACGTCTCCGCTGTGTGGGTGCCGAAGTACGGCCAAGAAATCGCGGAAGCTCTGGCCCAGAAGTTGGCCACGGTGAAAGCTCGGCCGTGGGACGATCCGCAAGCCGAGTTGGCCGCCTTCGCTAATCCAGACGTCGCCAAGGCGATTTCCGGCATGGTCGATGAAGGATTGAAGACCCCCGGGGCCGAAGACGTGACCGAACGGATTCGCGGTTCGCATCGTCTGGTGATGGAAGGTCGATGTGCCTGGATTCTGCCGACGATCGTGCGTTGCGACACCCCCGAACATCCGCTGGCCAATAAGGAATTTCTGTTTCCCT
>CALEEC010000119.1 GCA_937949245.1 uncultured Gemmataceae bacterium
CGAGATTTTGTACATCGTCATGCCACCTTCTTTCAGGACGGCTAGGCGGTCTTTTTCTCTGGCAGCAGCGACTTGAGCGGCCGTTTCAATCTTGGCCGGGTCGAACTTGCCGTTGATCAGCACGATGCCCGGTTTAGCCATCGGTAATCCCGTCATCGAGACAGTGATTCGATCGATGTCTTTCAACGGGTCGAGATTCAAACCTTTAAGCAGAGCAGCCACTTGCTCATTTTCTTCGAGCGCTTTGCGCATCGCCGGCAGGGCATCTTTCATCACGGCCGATTCTAAGGCTCGACGTACATTGATGGTCAGCACCATATCGGTGTCTATGGGCAGAGCCTTTTCCAGTTGCGCATACGAGACATTGGCCGACACTACTGCAGTGATCACGGCCAGCACCAACAGTCGAGACGAGTTCATGAACGCGGTTCCCTTGTGGAAAAAAATGGGTTTCGGCGAACCAATCAGCCGAGATTCTACCTGCCCGTCGAGTCGAAGGTTTCAAAAAATTCGACCGATCAAGCATTTCAAATAAGCCGTCTCTGGACACGCTAAGGCGATCGGATGATCGGGTGCTTGACCAAGACGTTGCAGCAGCTGCACTTCGCGTTTCGTACTGACGGCAGTTTGAGCCAACAATTCGTCGAGCATCTCCATGCTGATCGAACCCGAGCAACAGCACATCACCAGAAAACCTCCCGGTTCCAGCAACCGCAGCGCCAGCGTCTGCAACCGCCGATAGCCCCGCATTGCTTCCGGGATCGCCTTCTTGGTACGGGCAAATTTCGGTGGATCGAGGATGACCATACCGAACCGACGTTTCTGTTGCACTAAAGTTTCCAAATGCCGAAAGACATCCGCCTGAACAAATTCGAGGTTGGTCAGGCCATTCAATTGGGCATTCTCCCGAGCCAATTGCAGAGCCGGTTGTGAGACATCGACCGCTTCGACGGAGTTAGCTCCCGCCAAAGCCGCTTGCAAGCCGAAGCCGCCCGAATAGCAGAACGCATCTAAAACCGTTCGGCCACAAGCATAGCGAGCGGCCGCCACGCGATTGTCCCGTTGATCCAGATAAAAGCCGGTCTTTTGCCCCTCGGTAAGGTTGACGCGGTAAGTGATGCCGGCATCCTCGATGGTCCAATCGTCCGGCGGAAGTTCTCCGCGCAACAAGCCGTCTTGGAGTTCCAACCCCTCCATTAGGCCGATGCCCCGTTCCGTGCGGACATAGATGCCGCGCGGTTGCAACAGCTCCTGCAACAAATCGGCTAAGCGTTCCCGACGTTGAGCCATCGCCAGCGAGGTGAACTGCATTACCACAAATTCACCGAAGCGATCCACCGTCCAACCCGACAATCCGTCCCCTTCGCTAAACACTAGGCGGCAGGCTTGGCGTTTGCCTCCTAAACCGAGGATGTCGTGGCGAAAGGAAATCGCCTGCTTGAGCTTTTCACGAAAAAAATCATCATCCAATGGGCGTTCGGGAGTCCACGAGTAGAGCCGAACTTGAATCTTGCTGCGTCGATTGAGCAACCCCCGAGCGACGAACTGACCCGTTGCACTGACCACCTCGACTTCGGAACCATCGACTGCATGTTCAGGGATGGTTTCGATCGCACCAGCGAAGACCCACGGATGACGTGCGAGAAACGGTTTTTCCCGTTTCGGTCGAAGTTGCACACGCGGGACGGTCATAACACCTCGAGGAACTTCAGGTTACGGTCGCGCTTCCGTGACGGCGTCCATGTAAACCAACGCGCGATCGGGTTCTTGAGAAAGCCGGCGACTCTGCAGCAAAGCGCGGAGCCGCAGGAGCAATTCCGCTTTGTTAATCGGCTTGGTCATGAAGTCATCCGTGCCCGCTTCGACTGCCCGATCCACATCGGCCGACTGGTCCAATGCGGTGACCATCAAAACACCGATATCGCGGGTAGTCGGATCGGCACGCAGGCGTTTACACACTTCAAACCCACTGACTCGCGGCATCATTACATCGAGCAACACCACATCAGGACGCCATTCGCGGATCAGTTTCCAAGTTTCTTCACCATTGACGGCAGTGCGAACTTCGTAGGGCGAATCGGCCAGGTAGGCTTCGAGCAACTCTAGCCCCTGAGGGTGATCGTCAGCGATCAGAATGCGCGCTGCCGGGGTTGCGGATTCCAGCGAATGAGAGGGGTGAGACATCGCTAGCACTCCTTCGCCCTTGAACGATGGAATCTTGCACTGCTGTAGCTACTTCGCCGTAGAATGCCCCTCATTATAGGCTTTTTCCGCCAATTGGCCGAAGGAATTTTTCGGACTTCTTCTTGGCGTTGTGCTGTCGGTGGGCAAAATGAAACCAGCAAGAGGGAAGCCGATTGGTTCGATTCCCCCTCTCGCTGGTCCATTTATTTCGATGCAGGCTGGGCGAACTACTTTTTCTTCTTCGCCTCAAATTCCTTCACGAATTTTTCGGGAGACTCGTTGAACGCATCGCGGCAACCGCTGCAACAGACGTAGTACGTCTTCCCCCCGAAGCTGACGGGAATGGTTCCCTTGCCGCCGGTGACAATGCATTCGTTCTCGTTCCTGGTGCCGATCGATTCGCCTTCCTTCGTGTGTTGCACCAGATACAATTTCTTGGCGATCCCTTTCCCTTTGATCCTTACCTTCATCTCATAAACAAAACGGGCACCATCGTTGTTGGTGCTCATGGTGATGATTTGCTCATCTTTAGTTTCAGGATCAATCCGTGTCATTTCCAAGATGCCGCGTTTGATTTGGCCTTTGAATACGAGTTGCTTGTTCGATTTGTCGGTCAGGGTGAACTCGTAGCCCTCTTTTTCCCCGACGTACTTGAGAAGTCCTTTCTCGAAATATTTCGAGTTTTTGAATTCGACGATCAGGGCGATGCCATCCTTCTTGAAACTCCAGCCCCAGGTCATCGATTCTTTCCAGAAAGCATCTTTCTTGTCGGAAGCGGATGAATCGCCTTTGCCATCCCAAGCCCCGATGAATTCGTGCAACGCCTGCAAGGCCTTCTTGCTTTTTTCGGGCGAAACTTCCGCGGCAGAACCGCTTAGAGTGATGAATCCCATCCCCAGGGCGAAAACAGTCAAGAATCGAACAATCATCTCATTCTCCGGTGTGGTGGAATGCGGTAATCCCAAATGCGTTAGAACGGTCTCGATGTTGCTGATACGTCCGTCGGCGGGGGATTCGATCCCGCCATCAACGGACGTCTGCCGGCTCGCCAGTTAGGGGCACCATGAGCCGACGACGCGAGTCGTCCGGTGTTTCTCTAACAGTCGTCGCGACTCTCCGAATACCTGCGGACTGCCGACTGCCGTCCGTGGCTCCTCAACACAGGAGCCGACGACGCAAGTCGTCGGGTGTTTTCCCAACCCGTTGTCGGGTATTTTCCCAACCCGTCGCGTCGGGTGTTATGCCAGCGAGTTGTAGGGGGGGCACCCCATCAACGAAGCTGGTTTTCGGGTGCCTCCATCATCGCAAAATCATTCTAACGGCTTAGATGTTCCGAAGGCACCCGTAGTTCCGAAACTTGCTCCGACTCGGCCAACGGAGGATACCCCGATCGTTGCCATCGGAATTGTTGGCCACCAACAACATGAAGAGAAATCGAGCGGGCAGCCAAGCAAGTAGGATCAGCGCAAACACGCCTCGGCGGCTTGGTCCCAGGAGTCGGCCAAGCGATTTTTGCCTAGAGAACGACACAACTGAGCCAAACGTCGGCGAACCGCAGCATCCCAAGGCCGGCTCATGGCTTCATTGGAGAGATCCGTCAACTGTTGGAGCATTGCCTGCAATTCTTTGACTTTTGCTTGAGCCGCGTTGGCTTCGTCGGGGCGATTGGCTCGCTGCAGGGCCAAACCTAATACATAGAAATTGCGATACTCAAACGGATCGAGCCGAGTCGCTTGCTGCAACCAACGAACGGCATCGGCGACTTGATTGGTCTGCAAACACAGTTGGCCCCGCACGCGGTGCAGGTCGGCGGAGTTCGGATGTCGCTGCACGGCTGCATCGAGCAAACTCGCCGCCTCAGTCGTGTTTCCCATGGCGATCAGCGCCTCGCCGCGGAGTGCTTCGGTCAAAGGTTCGGAACTGATAGTCGCATCGGTCTGAGCGACATCATTCAGGTGAGTTAGCGCTTCTTCGGGGCGGTTTTGACGCAACAACATTTCGGCAAGTTCGACTTGCACGGCGGCAAGTTCGCGTTGGGGCAAATTGCGGCGTAGCGCCTCTTGGTAAGCGTCGATGGCATCCGAAGGACGGTCCAGATCCTTGCCAATTAGACCGATCAGGCGGTGGGGTTGGCCATCGGTCGGGGCTAGTTCGGCTACGCGTCGCAGGTATTCGACGGCTTGGGTTAATTGGCCCTGATCATAGGCAATACTGGCCAACACGCGAAAGACATCGACATCAGTCGTTTGGGCATCGACGGCTTGCGATAAAAGCTGGGCCGCATCACGGCGTTCGCCCAGATAATACGCAGAAAAGCCTGCCAAAGCCAACGCCCGTACCCGCAGGGTGGGTTCTTCCACCTGACGCAATTCCTTGCGGGCGGCATGAAACTTCTCTTGGCGGTAGAGCATCTCGCCGCGGAGCGCTCGAGCGTAAGAGTCGGCACCGAGATCTTCAAGGCGTCGGATCGTTTCTTCGACGGCATCCCAGTCTTTGGCTTGCAACGCCGGCTGAATTTGCTGCCAGAGCACTGCAGGGGGGGGATGCCGTGTATACCAAACAACACTCACTAGAACCAAGCCCACTCCCCCAGCCACAATCCCAAAGAGGGCACGCCAGCGAGAAAGCTTAGTTCTGCAAGTGTTGGCTGGCTCCAAGGTCATTTGCCTCCCGATTTCAGGTCAAATTCATAATTAGCCGACGGAACTTGAGCTTCCAGGGGCGTCGTGGCCGGATCGGCATACTGGGGGGGAGTCAGTTTCTTGGCCTCCTTCAGTTGGTATTTACCGTCTTTGTTCTTTTGCATCATGGCCAAGTAGTTCTTAGTCACATCGCCTCCTGAATCCCCCCCCGAGGCTGCGGGAACATTCAGCTTTTCTTGTTTCGTGATGGCGACTTTGTACATCCCATGAGGAATCTTGAACCCTTGGTTGGTAGAGAGTTTGAATTTTCCTTCGGCATCGGTCACGCCACTGGCGGGAGTGCCGCCTTCTGACTTGGGATGGAAGACCACGGTAGCACCTTCCAAGGGTTTACCGTCGAGTTTGACGATGCCTTCGACTTCCGAACCAGCCGGTCCGCCGCATCCTCCCAGCCAAAGTACACCACTGATCCACCCCATCATAGCCAAGCATCGGATCGACAAACAGCGCATAGAAACACCTGTGGAGAGATACTAGTAATTTCCAATGGATTCCAGCGACAAGTCACGGAGCAGCCCATGTTAGCAATACCATCCTTTGCCCCCGAAACTTCCCCTCTCAAACTCTCGTGAGAATAGCCTCACTCCGGGGCGAGTTTCCGCAGCGTGCAGCATGCAAACGGGGCATTCGGGATGAAGTGAGTTTATCTTAACCTTCCATTTTTTCGGTGCAACCATTTCCATTCACGAAATCTCCGCAAAAAGCGAAGACTTTGACCACAGTGCAGCCCCGTCGACTTAGACCGAGACATCCCTCCATCGACTCGGACCAAGACGCAGAACCATCGAGCGATTGGGGCAGAGATCGTGCTTGCTCAACGCCTGGTTTTGTACTTGCTGGCACGATGCAGAAAAATGGACCGGCTTAGAAGAGTCTAGGGGACACTCCCAAGCCGGTCTGGGGCTATTTCATGCGAGGTGAGTGATTCCGAGGCTTAACGGCCACGGCGGCCGAAAAAGCCCACGCGCGTCCGGCCACACGAGCCGTTGGCACAACCACTGTTGCAGGTCGAGCAACCCGAGGTCGTGGCGCAACTGCTGCATCCGGCGGTAGAAACGCCACAGGTGCTGCATCCCGCGGTAGACGGGGTGGTAGCCGTCGTCGTGGTCTTCATGCCCGTACCGCAGGTGGCACATCCACCTAAGACAGAGCATTCCGTGGGGGTGTTCAATGCCATCGCGTGGCTGTCCTTCGACGCCGTTTCTTCAGCGTTCAACACCACGAACTTGGTTTCGCCTGCCGAGACAGGAATTTCCTTCTCGAACGACACGGGCTTGCCGTCGCGGATGTATTCGACCCGGGCGACATAGACGTAGCTTTTGCCCGCCGCGAGGGGAGGGGAAACAAACGTCCGTTCCGCTGACGTGGAGCGGGTCGGAACACCGTTGAAACTTAATTTCGCGTCGGCCGGCAAAATGACCTTGAGCGTCACCGGAGCGTCCTTGAGGCTTCCAGCCTTCTCCGATGAGGACGGGACAGGGATGTTCGCTCCGATCACTGCCAGCGTCAGCACGAGTCCGTACATCACGAGATTCCTCCATCAAAGGTGTGCATCGCGAGAAAGTTCCGGGTTATTTCGCCTCGTCATGAGATATCGGGACGAATGGGCGGCGTCAAGCGAATAGTTAGGATGGAAAGGTTAAATTAAGTTTGCCAAATTTGCCGATTAAGACGTCTGAATAACTCGCAAAGTCTAGAAAAATCAGGAGTTTTGCCCTCGATTCACGAGCCTCGAAATAGGCATAATGAACAGCTTAGGTCGGCAAAAAAGGTCATTTTTCCCCTCT
>CALEEC010000120.1 GCA_937949245.1 uncultured Gemmataceae bacterium
CGTTAGCCTCTCTGGGGTCAGTGGTATCTGCGGCTGCCCATCTGCGACCGAGGATTCACAAAGGGTTTGCCCAAGCGTGGCAGCATCGTGCTGCCGCCGAACCGCAGGTGCCCCCGTGTGCGACGACTCGAATCGATCCCCCCTTGTCCGTATGGGACGAAAAAGTCTCGCTCGACGAACTTGAAAAGCAATTACCATTGGATGACACGGTGCCTCCTGTCCCTGGTGTCGTTGGGGGGACGGACGCGGCCAAAAGTTTGCTGGCCGACTTCGTGAAACGGAAGTTACCCAGGTATGCCGAGCATCGGTCTGCTCCTGATGATCCTCAGCGGCAACCCGCGAGTCGGTTGAGTCCTTACCTGCGCTACGGGCATTTGTCCATCCAAGAGGTCGCCGAACGTGTGTTGGAATCGACCGGGGATTGGTCGATTGCGTTGCTTGATGTTTCCTGTCGCGGCAAACGCGAAGGATTCTATTCCCATGATCCGAATGTCAATGCCTTTCTCGATGAAGCCATTACTTGGCGTGATGTGGGTTACCATTGGCATTATCATCGAGGAGCAGACACGGCCGAACTTTATCGCGCGATTCCAACGTGGGCGGTAGAGACTTTACGCAAACACGCAACAGATCCTCGCCCGCATCGTTACGACCTCGACGCTCTCGAAGCGGGCGAAACCTACGATGCGCTGTGGAATGCGGCACAACGCGAGTTGGTCGCTACTGGTCGAATTCAAAATTATTTGCGGATGTTGTGGGGAAAGAAAGTTTTAGAATGGTCGAAGACGCCGGAGGAAGCCTACCAAATCTTGGAACACCTAAACAACAAGTACGCCCTTGATGGCCGAGATCCGAACTCTTACACCGGCATACTGTGGTGCTTCGGCCTATTTGATCGCCCCTGGCCGCCCGAACGAGCGATCTTCGGAACCGTTCGTTACATGTCTTCGGACAATACGGCAAAGAAATTTTCCCTGCAGGGATATTACGCTTACATCCGATCGCTTCCCACCATTGCTGCTGTGCGTTCTGGGAAGGCTTGGCCGCGTGCTATGCAGGGAGGCTTGTTTGATGCCTGCGATGCTGCTTCATAGCTTAGGCTCTAGGTCTGCCGGGATCTCGCCTTTTTTGCGGGCTTGCTCATACTCGGCAATAAACTCTTCGATCGCCTTGCGACTGGCGAGCCGACCCAACTCACTCATCTTATCGATGAACAGCACGCCGTTGAGATGATCAATTTCATGCTGCCAGACTCGGGCGGGGAGATCCGAAACGTTCATTTCATAAAGCTCGCCCTTGAGATTGTATGCCTGAACGCGAACCGTCTTGGCGCGCCGGACCTTTTGATATAGCCCCGGAAAACTTAGGCATCCCTCTCGCTCTTCAAGGGTGCCGCGGGACTCAACGATCACCGGATTGATGGCAACGAACTCCTGATCTTTCTGCTCGGCATCTCCCACAAAGTTCATGACGATTACCTGCAACGGTAACGCCACTTGGGGGCCAGCCAAGCCTAAACCCGAGTTCTCATACATCAGCTCGATCATCTGGCCTATTTGTACCGAGAGTTGTTTGTCAATGGTCGTCACCGGCGATGCTTTATGACGTAACGCCGGGTGGGGATATTGAACTATTTTCATGACGTATTTCCGTCGCTTTTCCTAGTTCCCGTGGCTGCAATATTTTCCTAGTTCCCGTGGCTGCAATAAAGGCACTCTAGGGAATCATATTCCTTCTACAGACCATTGTGAATCTTCCCCCCGAATGACCTCGGGAAATTCTATGCCCCAACTATTGGGTTGGAACGGGGCGAATCCCCTCTTTTCCAAGGAGTTAGGGGGATCTTTGGTTGCAACAAGTCGGGAAGGTTCGGTAATCTAAAAGGAATCTCCCCAAGGATTGTTCGTGATACAGATAGAGTAAATGAATTCGGAAAGGTTGGCTTCATGAGATTCCTATTGACCCTGTTGCGGTTGATAGCACTGTGCGCCGCGTTGGTTTCCTTCGTCTTGCCAAGCGTGGCACAGACGCCCGCGAAGTCAGATACTCCCGAAAAGAAATTTGAGGACTTTGACAAAGTCACTAAAGGAGCCAAGGAGTATGATGGTCTGTTCAAGTTATATCAGAAAGAGGACGTGGTTTATTTGGAGATCCAGCCCCATCAATTCAATAAACCGTTGTTGGCTCCTATAGCCATCGCTCGTGGGATGGGGATAGGGGGGTACACGCTGAACTTTGACGAACAGTGGGTGCTCGTCTTCAAACGAGTCGGCGACAAGGTGCATTTGGTGCGTCGCAATGTTCGCTTTATGGCGAAGTCGGGGAGTCCCGTTGCCAAAGCGGTTGAGACGACCTACACCGATTCCGTTTTGATAGCGCTGCCGATCAAGACGATCAACCCGGCTCGTCAAGGAGTGTTGATCGATCTGAACGCCATCTTTTTCACCGATTTCGCAGGATTGGGGGGATTCATCGACCCCAATCGCACGACTTGGCACAAGATCAAAGCCTTTCCCAAAAACATCGAACTTCAGGTGGCAGCTACTTTCGGGGGGGGCGGTGCGCGGTCCCGTCGCGGGGGCGGAGATGCCGTCATCGATCCGCGTGGAAATACGGTGATCATCCACTACGGCCTAGTGGAACTCCCCGATTCAGGGTATCAACCGCGGATCGCCGATGATCGCGTGGGATACTTCGTCACAGCGATCAAAGATTTCACGAAAGATGATAAAGATACTTCCTACGTGCGATACATCAATCGTTGGCGGCTCGAGCGGGCCGATGGCTCCCCGTGGAAGGAAGGGGCCAAACGGGTTCCGCCGAAGAAGAAAATTGTTTTCTGGATCGAAAAGAGCGTTCCCGATGAATATCGTGGTGCGGTCCGTGAAGGGATTTCAGAGTGGAACAAGGCCTTTGAAAAAATCGGTTTTCGCGATGTCATCGAAGTGCGGCAACAAGAGAACGAAGACTTCGAGCCTGAAGACATCAGCTATAGCACGTTCCGCTGGATTACCACCGATCAAGGATTTGCGATGGGGCCATCGCGGGCCAATCCGTTGACAGGAGAGATCCTCGATGCCGACATCATTTTCGATGCGAGTATGGTTCGCTTCTACAAGAATGAAGCGCAAATCTTCAAGACCGATCGCGGCTATACGTTAGAGCCTCCCAGCTTGATCCAGGCCATCCATCGCGGTTGGATGCTGCCGTCGGTCACTCCGTTCATCGGTCGCGTCGGATCTTGGGACTCCCGTTTCGAGGAGAAAATCGATCCCGAAGATCAAATGCGCCAGCGGTTCGACTGGTTCCGTCAAGGATTTTGTCAATGCGCTAGTCACAAAACCTCACAACTCGGACTCGCTCTGATTGCCATGGCGGAAAAGGATGGCTTGCCGAACAATTCGCCCGTATCCGACGAGATGATTCAGCAAGCAATTAAAGAAGTGACCATGCACGAGGTAGGCCATACCCTTGGGTTGCGGCACAATTTCAAAGCATCGACTATGCTGAAAAATGAGCAACTGCACGACGTTGCGATCACGCGGAAACAAGGGTTGGTCGGTTCCGTGATGGATTACTCGCCGGTCAATCTCGCCCCCAAGGGAGTCAAGCAGGGGGATTACTTCACCACAACTTTGGGGCCATACGACTACTGGGCGATCGAATACGGTTACAAACCGCTGAGTGGAGGGACCGAGGGCGAAATCGCGGAATTGCAGAAAATTGCCAGCAAGGCGGCTCAACCGGGCCTCGACTATGCCACGGATGAAGACTTGGGAACCCAAGATCCGAATGTCAACGCCTGGGATCTGGGGAGTGATGCCCTGAAGTTCGGTATGGATCGCATGCGTTTGGCCGAGGAACTGCTCAAGGGGTTGGCCGAGCGGGTAGTCAACCAAGGGGAAGGCTATCAACGCGCACGCGTGGCTTTCTCGATGATGCTACGGCAATATGGGGATGCGGCCTACTTGGTCAGTCGGCAAATTGGCGGGGAATCGTTGCATCGGGATCATCGCGGCGATCCGAACGCCCGCGATCCGATCGTTCCCATCAAAGCAGCTCGGCAACGGGAGGCGCTGAAGTTCTTGCAAGAACATATTCTCACCGACCGCCCCTTCCACTTTTCTCCTGAATTGCTGCGTAAATTGGCTGCCGACCGCTGGATGCACTGGGGAAATGAGCGGATGCTTATGGCGGGGACCGAATTTCCTCTCTACGAGCGGATTTTGGCGATTCAACAAATCGTGCTGGATGAATTGCTCTCACCAACGGTTCTCCGTCGCGTGCAGAACCTGGCAGCCAAGGCGGATAAAGAGGAACAACCGTTGCAGATCGCGGAGATCTTCCGGGCTTTCAGCGATAGCATCTTTGCGGATCTGCCTCAGGGAGAGAAACCGGCCATGGCCAAAACGTCGATCATCCGCCGCAATATGCAACGCGAATATCTCAAGCAACTGGCCACGATCGTGCTTGGCTCCCGAGGAATGAATTTCGGTGGGGGATTCCTTTGGCTGGACAGCAGCGGATCGGTGCCGCCGGATGCTCGCAGTTTGGCACGGATGCATCTACGCGAATGCAGCAAACGGATTGATGCAGCACTGGCCGACAAGAAATCGCCTCCTGACGACACCCTTCGCGCTCACTTGGAGGAAATGAAGGAGCAAATCACCAAGATTCTTGGTGCGACGGTGCAAGCGAATGAGCCGTGATGATGCTTGCGGAGTCGATCGATCGTTGCGCGGTTTCCCCTCCGATGCGGTGGGGGGGCGATAGCGGAGACATGCCATCGCGATCGAATCAGGGGGAACTAGGAAAGCATAAACGTCAGTTAAGCTCCAGGCTCCGTAATGTTTCGATGAGACGTTCTACCTGAGCAACGGTATGGCGGGCCGACAAACTAATGCGTAACCGCGAGGTGCCGACAGGCACCGTTGGCGGACGGATACCAGGAACCAGAAAGCCCGCTTGTTCCAATGCCTGCGCCGCTGCCAACGTCCGGGCCGTGTCTCCTAAGACGATCGGAACAATCGGAGTCCGAGCGTTCCGCTGGAAGCGATGGACTAATTCCAGCAGATGGGCGCGGCGGGTCTGTTCACGTTCGGCAATGTCGATCGCTACCGTGGCCGCGGCTGCGATCGGAGGTGCCAACGCCGTCGAGTAGACATAAGGCCGCGCCAGATTCACCAGATACTCGATCAGGGCACGACTCCCGGCGACAAATCCCCCTTGGCAACCGAGCGCTTTGCTCAAGGTGCCGACCTTGATCCGGCACTCTGCTGGCAAACGATTCCAAGCATTTTCGGCCAGTTCGGTCAAGCCCGTGCCACGTTCTCCGAAGACTCCGGTCGCATGGGCTTCATCGATGAGCAAGACTGCGGCAAATCGCTCGGCCAATTCGCACAACTCTGCCAAAGGCGCTAAGTCGCCATCCATGCTGAAAACGCTGTCGGTAACAATGATGCGACGACGCGCGGAGGCACCGTGACGTTGAAGCAAATCTTCCAGATGATTCAGGTCAACGTGTCGATAAACATAAGTGGTAGCTCGGCTGATGCGGCAACCATCGATGAGGCTGGCATGATTGAGGGCATCGCTGAATAAGGTGTCCTCCGGCCCCGCGATCGCGGCAATCGTTCCCAGATTGGCCGCGAAGCCACTCGCAAAGACCAGTGCCGACTCGGTGCCTTCCCACTGGGCGAGGCGTTCTTCCAAGCGACGCAACGGTTCCGAATAGCCGGCAATCAATGGGGAAGCGGTCGCGCCGATTCCCCATTGCTGAGCCGCTTCGCTCGCCGCGTTTGCCAAACGAGGATCGTCGGCTAAACCGAGATAGTCATTCGTCGCAAACGAGACGAGAGAGGCGTTCGAGGGCGAGCGACGTTTGCGGTACAGATCTTTCGCTTTGCATTGATCGATCTCGGCTTGCCAATTCGGTAGGGGCATCGCTTTGGTCATCGTCGTGGTTGAGCGTCATAGGTGGAGATGAGGTTAGCTCTATCCCAGACTTTTATCTTTTGAAGAGATGATGATTATTTCACTGAGCCCCGGATGCAATTCTCAGCAATATTTAATTAGCAATGTCTGCAGCTCAAAGCAACTAACAGCGGCAGCAACTCAGTCAGAGGTACTGCCGTTGGCTTAGCAACTTGCAAAATAATTTCTCGGGGATTGCCTTGAACATGGGCTCCAGGGTGAAGGATAGTCTTTCGCGGAAATAAACTCTCGTAGAAAGACTAAGCAAGTTTATTTCTTGGTCGGAACACTGCTTTCGATGCGGACGCCGATACTTTTCAGGGCCGCGATTTGGTTCGTCTTCGCGGCTTCCGACAAGGGGTTGCCATCGATGTACAACCGCAGATAGGGGGCGAAGCGCTTGGCACCGTCAAGGTCCGCCTTAGCAGCGTTGACTAAGGGCGTCAGATCGGTGATGGCATTTTTTTCTAGCATCAGCAGGCTTAGTTCGGTCTGTTTTGCTAAAGGGGAGATGTCCACGATCTTATTTTCATTCAGATTCAACGTCGAAATCCGGGTGATCTGGCCAAGGACGCTGATATCCTGAATTTGGTTTTTGTCCAACGATAGGGAGGCCAATTTGGTCAGACCACTCAGGGGGCTGATGTCCGTGATTTTGTTGTTGCTCAAGTAGAGAGCGGACATGACGTTCATGTTCGCTAATGGCTTGATGTTGCTGATTTGATTATTCGATAGTTCCAGATATTGAAGTTTGACCAAGCCTGCTAGAGGGGTAATGTCCGAGATTTGGTTATTCGACAAGGTGAGCGATTGAAGTTGTTGGAGATCTTTCAACGGCTTGAGATCGGACAACTGGTTGTTGCCAAGACGAAGTTCGAGGAGATTTTTGCACTTTTCCAAGCCGCTTAGGTCTTTGATGTTTTTTCCCGTAGCGTCGAGGATATACACGTTATTGTAGTCGGCATCGGTCAAATCGCCGCTGGGTTTTTGCAAAACTGCTCGCAGGGCCATTTCCAAGTTCTTGTCGGCCGGGACTGCTGCTTTCGTCGAGAAAGGGAGGATCAGTCCCAGTAGAACGCCCATCCAAGCGAAGTAGGTGATTCCTCGGGGAGGCATGGTCGATTCTCCTAGCACCGAAAGTCGATTCCAGACGAGAGACAAGGTATTGCCCATTATCTCGCTGAGCTCGTTAACGGCAACCAGGAACTTGACCAAGTCCTGAACGAAGTTAACGAATTGTTTGCGCAATCTTCACAATTGTGGAATACAACAGGATCAGGTAAATCACTCCTTCTCTTGGGAGAGGCATCGTGACGACCACCCCTTTCAGTAATATTCTCGCCTCCCGCTTTTCGGGGACATCGGGAACCACGACTTTGGCCGAGAGGGCCAAAAAAATTGATGTCCAAGGGGTCAATTTCTGGTATCCCTCCAAGCAAGCGTTGTATAACATCTCGCTAAGCATTCCTGAGCGATCGGTGACGGCGTTCATCGGCCCCAGTGGTTGCGGTAAATCGACGCTGTTGCGGATGTTCAACCGTATGAACGACCTCATCGAAGGATCGTGGCATAGTGGTCAGGTTCTGCTCGACCAAAGAGACATTTACCGCGATTCGGTGAATCTGGTGGATCTTCGTCGGCGGGTGGGGATGGTGTTTCAGCAGCCCA
>CALEEC010000121.1 GCA_937949245.1 uncultured Gemmataceae bacterium
CGAACTATGTCCGTCCGAGAGTCTTGCATGCACGCGCACTGGGAGAGCAGGCAAGCGAAGGCGGCGTTGGGAAGGTTTCAGCACATGACTTTTCGCGTGAAATCGCCTCGAGGACTCGCGGCCCCGGCAGGTTTCCGCATCGAGGGGGGCGACAGACTACGCCTCTTCGCTGGCGGTCTTTTCCCACTTCGGGCTGAACCCTTCGACTTTCGAGCGATGTTGATTGATCACTGCAGCGAGGGTCATCGACGCGCGACATCGTGCCCGGAAGGCGTCCGCCAATTGGCCCGCTTCGAGAGCTTTCGCGCAAAGTTCGCTTTGTTGTTGGTAGTAGTCCCAATCGACTTCCCAATCGCGTTCGGTGATAAATTCCCGCATGTTGGTATCGAGTTCGGTCAACTGTTCGAGCATCTCGGGGGTGACTTCGCAGGAGTAGTCGCGGTAGATGTGTTCCTCTCCCGGTACTCGTCGAGGTTCGGGTTCGTCTTGCTCCTGGTTCGACTGAATGAACAATCCCACCATGCCGACCATAATAGTCAGCAACGCCAGTACGAAAACCGCAGTCCGCCCCGGAATTTCCTCCAAAGCCATCACCAGGCACAGGATGGTCAGCAAAAAACCAACAATCAGCACCGTCAGCGACCAAGGCACCCGTTGGAACCACCATTGCCAGACCCGCTTCCACAGGGAAGGGCCACGTTTGCGCGCGGTGTCGTGGGCAGGGATGTTCGGATCGTCGGGAACACGCACCACGATCGCAGTGATGTTGTCCGGTCCTCCGCGGAGATTGGCATATTCGATCAGGTACTGACAGGCTTCGTCGGGAGGCAAGTGACTGGCGATGGCTCCGATTTCTTCGGAATGCACTGGATTGCTCAGTCCGTCGCTGCACAGAACGTAGATGTCGCCCGGCTGGACTGGGTAGGGGCCTTCGATATCGACTTCGACCAAGGAGTCCGGCCCTAGCGAACGGATGATGACGTTTTTGCGCAAATCGGGAAGTTCTTCGGGAGGCACCCCCAGTTTGCGAGCCATTTCCCACAGGTAACTGTGATCGAAGCTCAGTTGCTCGATGCGGCCATTGCGGATGCGATAGACCCGGCTATCGCCGACGTGGCCGACCCAGACTCCCTCGGGACGCACGACCAAAGCCGTGCCCGTGGTGCCGAGGCCTTTGAATTCGGGATTGTTCTGTCCGATGGCGAAGATGCCGGCGTTCGTTTCCTGAAAGGCCCGCGTCAGGGCCATCTCCGGCCCTTCCCGGGCGTACTTTTGGTACATCAAGGGAATGTCGTGCGCCGCCTTGGCTGAGGCTTTTTCCCCGACAGCGTGTCCCCCCATGCCATCGGCCACCAGGAACAGGTGCCCTTCGTTGGCGAATCGCTCGGGATCACGCGCCAGTTGCACGGCAAAGCTGTCCTGATTGTGGCTACGACGCATGCCAACATGCGTCTTGGCGGCGTGCTGGAGTTGCTCGTAGGACAACGACATGGGGCGTTTCCCGCTCGAAACGATGTTTTTGGCGGACAGCAAATCATTCTTATTTTACCGAAAGATCGGCTAAAGGCGAAGTAGCCTATTTCGGAACTTAGGTACGAAAATTCGCTGTGGCCGATACAGCCGGCGTGGTTGGTGCGTTGTTCCGCGATCAATGCCATCCCCGCGGGCGAACCACCCGTCGTCCGCCGAGCGAGGGTTGGCATCAGGCGAACTACACGTTGTCCGCCGAGCGATGGTTGGCATCAGCAGGGACTTGCGTCACCCATTGCGTCTCCTGAGGGAGTGGCTGGGGACCGGCGAACCATTCGGGCGTCAGCAACCAAATGAGCGTCCCTGCGCCCTTGGCTGGTTCGTTCGCAAAGTGAATGTAGGCCACCCCCGCTTTGGCAAGATTCACTTGGGCTTTGCGACTTCCGATCCACCAGCCGACCAATTCCGACAGATCCGGCTCATGCCCGACCAACGCGACCGAGGATGCTTTCAACTCGCGCATTTGCCGCAGGATTTTCTTGAATCGTCCTTCGGGAGCCAAGGCTTCGCACGTATGCACCGCGACCGTTTCTCCCCACACCACGCGGAGTTCCTCGGCCGTCTGTTGCGCTCGTACCAGAGGGCTGGCCAAGATCGCTTCGACGGATAGTTCACGCAAGGTAAAGACTTGCGCCAATAAGCGGGCGGTAGCCCGCCCTTGCGGCGTCAACGGACGTGCCGCGTCGCTGTCGATCCCTTCTTCCCCCCGAGCATAGGCTTCCGCATGCCGAATGATGAACAAATCCACGATACCCCACCTCCTCGGGATGCGCCAAGAAGCGCTGGCCCAACGATTCCAATCCCAGTCCTGGAGGCCACCTACTCCCACTTACCTGCGGGGGGGTGGAACCTATCGAAGGAATCGCAGCTAGAACCATCTTCACGGCATCCTCACTGAGACTATCTACCCATTGCACTGGAAAACCTCTTATAATAACCGTTGATTTTCTTCCGGGAAGCAATTTCGTCGCAAGAAAGAAAAATCCCCT
>CALEEC010000122.1 GCA_937949245.1 uncultured Gemmataceae bacterium
CGGGGCATTCTTTTGGCTCAGATGCTGTCACCGGCGTCTGCACTCGATATTTTGGCAGCTAAATATGTTTTCTATCCGACGCTAGGACTGATTCTCTGTGCGGTGATTGCCGGAGTGTACTATCCGGCCGTGTTGGCGAGTCGGTTTTTCTGGTTGGCGATTGTCGTACTCGCGATCGGTTCAATAGGAATCGGCCTAACGATCGCCTCGTTGGCACGAACGCAGCGGGAAGCCAGCATGGGGGCACTCTGCTACATGTTGGTGGTGACGAGTTTTTTGATGATCTGTCAGACCGCCAATATTCAGCTAGTGCCTTGGATCTTCCTCGAATTTCATGGTCCTCGCATGATTCACGCGGCCATTAGCGATCGCGTGACCAAGGAACATTGGATTCATCTGTCTGTGGCCACGATCGTCTCGGTAGTTTGGACGGTTTTCGCCGTCCGAGTCTTCCGCAAGAAGGGCTGGCAGTGATCGATCAGCCAGAATTAGGCGGGCAGTGATCGATCCCTCCTAGCATGGCTTGTTTTCGGGGGAACATCATCAACGCGGTGCACTGCCTTGCTGGAGCACATGCAAACGATCGATCGCCAAATGCGTCCAAACTTCGGCGTCGTTGGTTTTGCCGGGCCAACGAACCGTGACTTTGTCCACTTTCGTTCGCGGACCAAGGCCGAAGGTGAGTGTCAATTCGCACTGACTCAGATAGCCTCGACCACTGACAACAAACCGTGTTTGTTTCAATCCCTCGGCTTCGACGGTCACTACCGCCCCGATGGCATCGCGGTTCGTCGTGGTGCCATTACCGACCAGTTTCAGCCGAAGCCAATGATGGCCGAGTTGATGTTCGTTGCGGAACAATTTGGCCGGCCCGTCGTTTTCGGTAAGCACGACATCGAGATCCCCATCGCCATCAATGTCGGCAAAGGCACTGCCCCGGCCAACGATCGGTTGGAACAGATCGGGGCCCGCATGTTCTGCGGTGACTGGTTCAAACAACCGTTGACCTCCGCCGGTATTCCAAAAGAGCTGAGCCGATTGAGCGAAGGTCTGCGACGCTTGCACGATGCTGATGTCGGGTTCGAGGTGACCATTGCACGTCAGCAGATCCAATCGGCCGTCGAGATCGTAGTCGAAGAAAAACGCGCCGAATTTCAACGGACCTCGACTGGGGCCAGCCAGGCCAACCGACAGGGCAGCATCGGAAAATTCGAGTCGCGATTTATTGTCCAGACCGAAGAACGAGTTGGGTTCGTTGGCGAAATTGACGATCACCACGGCGCATTTGCCAGGGCGATACTCGCCGTAGTCGATGCCCATACCGCCACGGGCACGGCCTTCGGCATAGGCGATGCCGTTTTCCAGGCCGATCTCGCGATAGATCCGTGAGCCATTGGGGCCAGGAACATTGTGGAAAAAGAAGTTCCGCACCGTGTCGTTGGCTACTACGATATCGGGCCAACCATCTTCGTCGGGATCGCAGACGATGACGCCTAATGCCTTACCGACGGCACGCAGTCGGCCATCAGGGCGGACCCCTTCACGCTCGAATACTTCGATCCCGGTTTCTTTGGAAACATCGACGAATCGTCGGCCATCTACGTTGCGATACAGAACACATTGGGCACCTTCAAATTCTTGGGGTTTGACGTAAGCACGGGTGCCGCCAGTCAGCCGAGCGTCGATGCTTAGGTCGATCTTGGGCGACCAAGTGACGTAATGCGTCACAAACAAATCGAGTTTGCCATCACCATCGTAATCGAGAAACGCAGCCGAGGCACCAAAGGGAATCGGCTGTCCCCACTCGTAAAACGACTGCGGGATGACCTTCGGCCAATCCCCCGGCCCACCGACTCCTGCTAGATCAGTGACATCGACGAACCGCTTCCCCTGTTCATTGTGAAAGAGCCGATGTTTGCCAACACAGGAAATGAACACATCGGGAAAGCCATCATTGTCGTAATCGCCGGCCGTGACCCCCATGCCGTACAGCGTCACATCCAGGCCGACTTCGACTGTCACATCGTCGAACGTGCCATCGCCGCGATTGCGATACACGGCCAAAGTGGGCTTCGGTTGGGGAGCCTCCCATCCCGGCCAAGGGCAAGAGTTAACGAACAATAGATCGATGTGGCCGTCGACATCGAAATCGAAAAAGGCGACCCCGGACCCCATGGTTTCCGGCAACAGCTTTCGGCCCGTTTTGCCGTTGAAATGCCGAAAGCGAATGCCAGCCGCCTCGGTAATGTCGCGGAAGCGAACCGTGGGAATCGACGTCAGCGCGAGTCGCGAGCGTACCTCCGCCAGTTCGGGAGGGACGCTAGGCTGAACAGAACCACTGAACCATTGTCGGTAGGCCCATCCGCCGAATCCTACCAAGCCGACCAGTGCCAACAACCCGATCCACTGAAACGATTTGCGTCGAGCAGCATTCATGTTGGGTCGGCGGCCTCAAGAGGAAATTTTCAGATTCGCAATCGAGCCTATCATCGTTCCTTCTTCCCATTTTCTTCGCAGGATACCGGTTGCCAAGTGGGAATGCAACTTGGGCTATCGCGGAATCTCGTCCCGTTTGCCGATCAAAAGCGGCGGACATTTCGTGGGCCGAGTCTATCTTCCGAAAGGGACCAATTCTCGGCGAAAAGCATCGACAGAAGGGTAACGCTCCTTGGGATCTTTCGCCAAAGCCCGATGCACGACCGCAGCCAAGCCCGTGGGGAGTTCCGGGCAACGCTCCAACAGTGGCACCGGGTTTTCCGTCAAAATCTTCGCAAAGGCCGCTTGAATGACCGGGGGAAGATCGAACACATACTTGCCCGTCAGGAGATGGTACAGCATCGCGGCACTGCTATATTGGTCCGAAGCGGGGGAAACCTCGCGGTAATGCGTGATTTGCTCAGGTGGCATGTAAGCAGGGGTACTGCTGGGGTCGTTGCCGAGGGTTAAGCCGCTTAATTGCGAGGCTTGGTACAGGCGAGCAAGTCCGTAATCGGCGAGCTTGACTCCTCGTTTGATCCCCTCGCTTTCGATGACCAGGACGTTGGCCGGCTTGAGATCGCGATGCACGAAGCCTTTGGCGTGGGCGAAACTGAGAGCTTGAAGCACCTGGCAAATCAGTCGCACTGCCGTTCTCGGAGCGAGTCGCCCTTTCTCGGCGAGAATTTGCCGTAAATCTTTACCACGCACATACTCCATGACGAAGTACAGCATCTCGTAGGCTTCGCCCATTTCGTAATATCGGATGATCCGCGGGTGACGCAGTTCTCGAAGGATCGCCGCATCTTGGAGAAGGCGTTGCTTCAGGGAAGGATCATCGCGGATTGCCGGTAGGATGGTCTTGATAGCGACCGGTTCCGTATCCGCGAGCCGAACAGCTTGATGAACCATCCCCATCGCACCTCGGCCCAGTTCGCGGATGACGCGATAGCCGGACAGAACCTGAAAATGTTTTTGCGATTCCAGGGCACATGATTCACAGATGGCGTTCTCTGGATCGCTGCGATGTCCGCCGCAGGCGACGCAACGTAGCGGATCGGGCTTCCACTGGGAGACAAGTTCGGTCACATTCGTGTCGTTGGATTCTTCTGAATCCATTTCGTAGACCAATCGCGGTGTCGCAGCGGAAGGGGGCGGCTCATGGGGATGGGGGGCGTCTAGCAATTCGACGCGTATCAATGTGTGACCGGCGCGGATCTCGTCGCCATGACGTAAGTCCGCTTCTTGCACTCGTTGGCCGTTCACCAAAGTGCCATTGCGGCTCCCCATGTCCAAAAGCCGGCAATGCGGCGGATTCACTTCTATCAGAAAATGAATCCGTGAGAAATACATATCCAAATCAGCCAATTGGAAATGGGCTTTTTTCGATCGTCCCACGATGAACATGTCGTGGCGATCGAACTCAAAGGTTTTCCCCTGGTGTGGCCCTGCTGTGACGGTGAGTCGAACGGGCATAGAATCCCCCACCCTACCGAATGGTTCTGATGTTCCCGCAGGAAGGACCATAAATGATAATTAGCTTA
>CALEEC010000123.1 GCA_937949245.1 uncultured Gemmataceae bacterium
AAACGCCACGATGTCCAGGTGTGGCCGCGGTACCGCTGCAATGGCCGGGCCGCACTCGGATGTGGAAGACACGACACCGCCACAAGAGCGTCTACGCCACGTGTTGCTGGCCCCAGACTTGGGCCAACTCGACCAACACGCGGACGGCCGATTGCATTTCTTCCAAACAGGTCCATTCTAACGGCGAATGCGGATTGTGTTCCGCAGTCGACAGATTCGGTGTCGGCAGTCCCTTAGCCGTCAGTTGGGCACCATCCGTGCCCCCGCGTAGGCTGAGCAACTTCGGTTCCAGCCCGGCGCGACGCATGGCTTCGACGGCTAAGGCAACGGCACGCGGTTCCTGACGCATCCCCTCGGCCATGTTGCGATACTGCGGGGTGACCGTCACTTCAATGGTCGCTGGGGGATACTCGCGAACGATCTGTCGCGCGATTTCGCGGAGCAACCCCTCCTGCTCCGCGAGTTGGGCCGTCTCGAAGTCCCGCAACAGCAAGTGCAGGGTCACTTGCGGGACACCGCCTTCGATGTGGTACGGATGGATGAAGCCCTCTTTGCCTTCGGTCGTTTCCGGCGTCAGTGTCCGCCGCGGAAGACGTTCCAAAAACATGCCGGCAAGACGAATGGCGTTGGTCATCTTCCCTTTAGCGATCGACGGATGGATATTCACTCCGGTGATGGTCACTTTGGCTTTGTTCGCCGAGAAATTTTCCGCCTCGATTTCGCCTTCGCCGGCTCCGTCGAGCGTGTAAGCCACTTGGGCACCCAGTTGGGCTAAATCGATGTGCAAGACGCCCCGGCCGATCTCCTCGTCGCAGGTGAAGCACACCCGGATCGGCCCATGGGGGATTTCAGGATGCCGCAACAGATAGGTCACCGTTTCCATGATGACCGCGATCCCCGCCTTGTTGTCGGCTCCTAGCAACGTGGTGCCATCGGTCGTGATGATCGTTTTGCCGTGAACGCGGTTCAATTCGGGGTGTTCGCTCGGACGCAGCACGCGCGTCGGATCACCAGGCAGAACCAAGTCGCGGCCGTCGTAGCCTTCGTGGACGATCGGGCGAACATTTTTGCCGGAAAACTCAGGCGAAGTATCCACATGCGCCAGCCAAGCGATCACGGGGGCTTGGTGCGGCACTGTCGCGGGGATGGTGCCGTAGACAATGCCTTTGTCGGTCTGCACCGCATCGGTCACGCCCAGCGCCAGCAGTTCATCACGCAGCAAGCGAGAGAGTTCCAGTTGCCCGGGGGAACTGGGATAAGTGTCGGCCCATTCGTTCGCTTGCGTATCGATGCGAACGTAGCGAAGGAAGCGTTCGAGCAAGGTGGGCGTGGCAATGGCAGTCATGGCATTCTCGTTCTCGAGGCTGGAGCCTTGGGGTTCTGTTCAAGGGGAAGATGCATCCGCTTCAGTCGATTTCCGCTTCGCCCGACGCGGCCGCTGCGTTGGCACAGTGCGACTTTCGCTCTGGGTTCGGCCCGGGCGATTTACACGCGAAGTTTGGGCGGGGCGAACGAGCGTGGTTGTCGTCGTGTTGGCATCCGCAGCAGCAGCCGCAACGCCGACTTTCGGGCACCAGCGGGCCAGCTCGCACTGCGAGCACAGCGGTTTACGGGCATGGCAGATGGCGCGACCATGCAAGATCATTTGATGGCTGAACTGCGTCCAATCTTTGCGCGGAATTAGCTGCATCAGATCGTGTTCGACTTTGACCGGATCTTGATGCACGGTCAGTCCCAACCGTCGGCTCAGTCGGCCGACGTGGGTATCGACGGTGATGCCGGGGGTGTCGAAGACGTTGCCCAGCACGACGTTGGCGGTTTTGCGTCCGACTCCGGGCAACGCGGTCAATGCCTCCAGCGTCGCGGGCACTTGTCCGCCGTGCCGTTCGACCAGCAGTTGGCAGCATTCCTGAATGTTGCGAGCTTTATTGCGGTAGAAACCGGTCGATTGAATGAGTTCTTCAATTTCTTCGATGGGAGCTTGGGCAAATTCCGCGGCGGTGCGAAAGCGAGCGAACAAAGCCGGCGTCACGAGGTTGACCCGTGCATCGGTGCATTGGGCCGAGAGGATGGTCGCGATCAGCAGTTGCAAGGGATTATCATGAATGAGGGCACATTGGGCGTTGGGGTATAGCCGAGCGAGGGTCTTTCGGATTTGGCGTAGCCGATGGCTCAAGCGACGAACTCCGAGGTGGTATCAGTAGGTGCCCCAACCAACTCCGCCCCGTTGGCAGGACTTTGCAAATATGATAGTCGCTCGAGAAGCCCTTGTCGCGGGGGTGAGGAAAAGCGTCTGTGTTCGGGGGGCCCCCGAACGGCAGGCTTGCACAGGGGGCGAACGCCCGCCGCTCAGATCAGAAAGTCTCATGCCGACTCTGAGTGGCGGGCGTCAGCCCGCCGTGTCACTTGGGGCAGTCTGGGCAATCATTCGCAGGGATGATCCCTCTGCGGAGGAAATTACTAACGATTCGTGAAGAGTTGGGAAAAGTCGTTGCTCCGATGATGGGAAGCGTTAAAATGCAGGCAAAGTGTCCTTGTCGCATGAGGAATAGGGGCATGTTCCTGCAATCCGAAGTAGTCAGACTCAGTCTGAGAGAGTTTTGGCTCGGTTGCGTCTTCAATGCCTTGCAACCCAGGCCGATCTGACGAGAGCGATAATGGATCAGAGCATGCTTCTCGCTTAGGTCGATTCACAGACTAACTCCAGCGCACCCAAAGGATCACCGACATGGCAGACAGTCAGGACAAAGTGAAGCGAGTACGCCGTCCTCGCGTTCATATCAGCTACGAAGTCGAAGAAGACGGCGCGATGAAGCTGAAGGACTTGCCCTTCGTCGTCGGCGTGATTTCCGACCTTGGCGGCCATAAGAAAGATCTCCGCAAACTCACCAACGAAAAGCGTCAATTCTTGGAAATTGACCGCGATAATTTCAACGCCCGCATGGCCGAAATCGCGCCCACCCTGAATTTGCGTGTCAAAGACGTCATCTCGGGGAACGATCAAGAAATGGCGGTGAATCTGAACTTCCGCTCGATGGACGACTTTGACCCCGGGCGCATCGCCGAGCAAGTTCCCGCCCTGAAAGCCTTGCTGGAGACACGCCACAAGCTCAAGGAAGCGCTCGCTCGGATGGACATGAACCCGGAACTGGAAGAACTGCTGAAAAACATCATGGCCAATCCCCAACAAGTGGAAGCCTTGGCCAAACAACTTGGTGAAGCGACCCAAGGCGGCAACCAATAAAACCATTTAGGAGATGATTGCCATGAATCCCGCAACTTCTGCTGCAGCCGGCACTCAGACGACGACCACCGAAGCGCCGTCGCTGGACAGTATCTTGGACGTTGCCGGTGTCACGGGACAAGAAGAACGCTCCAATGCCGCCAAAATGGTCAGTGCCTTGGTCCAAGAGGCTATGAAAGATACCAAGGTGGCTTCGACCAATCTGACCAAAGCCATCAAAGATTGGATCGCGGCCATCGATGTCAAGTTGAGTGCCCAGGTCAACGAAATCATGCACCACCCCGACTTCCAAAAACTCGAAGGATCGTGGCGGGGGTTGCATTATCTGGTGCATCAATCCGAAACTGGCCCGAATCTGAAGATCCGGGTGCTGAACGCGACCAAGCAACAGCTCATCGATGACTTTGAAACCGCCCCCGAATTCGATCAATCGGGGATCTGGAAGAAAATCTACGAATCCGAGTACGGCCAACTCGGGGGCAAGCCGTATGGCATGATCGTGGGGGACTTCGAGTTCGGTATCCATCCGCAAGACGATGTGTTGCTGCGAGGCATGGCTCAGGTGTGTGCTTGTGCCTTCGCACCGTTCATCGCAGCAGCCAGCCCGAAGATGTTCAATCCGAGGTGGGAAGACTTCTCGAAGATTAACGAACCCCGCGATCTGTCGATGATCTTTGAAACCGATGAATACGTCAAATGGCGTTCGTTCCGCGAACGGGATGATTCGCGGTTCGTGGCGCTTACCTTGCCACGGGTGCTCGCCCGCTTGCCGTATGGGGCCGACACCAAGCCGGTGAAAGCCTTCAACTTTGAAGAGGCTGTCGATGGCAAAGACCACAGCAAATATCTGTGGATGAGTGCCGCTTGGGCTTATGCCGCTCGAGTGACCGATGCGTTCGCCCAAGATGGTTGGTTCATGCGGACCCGTGGCGTGGAAGGCGGTGGCATCGTCAAAGGACTGCCGGTTCACATCGTCGATGACGGCGGTGGAAAGACGATGAAATGCCCCACCGAAGTGCCGATCCCCGATCGTCGCGAAATGGAACTGTCCAACCTCGGCTTCCTGCCGTTGCTGCACTACCGCGACACCGATAACGCCGTTTTCATCGGTGCCCAAAGCTGTCAAAAACCGGCGAAGTACAACAAAGACTCGGCCAACGCCAACGCCCAACTCTCGACCAAGATCAACTACATGTTGTGCGTCTCCCGGTTTGCTCACTTCCTGAAGGTGATGGGCCGCGACAAACTCGGTTCGTTCGCTGAATTGGATTCGTTTAAACTGTGGCTGAACAATTGGATCAGCAACTACGTCCATCCCAGCCCCCAGTTTGCGACGCCCGAAGGTCTGGCCGAAAAACCATTGGCAGCAGCTCGCGTCGATGTTGAACCGGTACCCGGCAAGCCCGGTTGGTACAACGCCGTAGCCTACCTGCGCCCCCACTTCCAATTGGAAGGCTTCGATACCTCGATGCGTCTGGTCGCAGAAATGCCGGTCAAGAAAGGATAGTTCCTCCCTGCGGATACCGTCGTCAAACGGTATTCGCCTTGGCTTTGGCTCGCCTAGGTTCCATTCGTCAAGCCGACTCTGATGCGCAGCGATCGAACGATGGATGGTCGCCGGCCGACACAGAGTTCGGCTTCCTGTGTTGGTAGCATTCGTTCCGGGCGTTATGCAAAGGAAGGAACCAGCCGATGAATCCTAGCCGCCGTACCGTCTACGCCGATGCTCCAACGACGTATGCCGATCCTTCTCCCACAGTCGCGCCTCCCCCCACAACGCACCCGACGACAGTCGAACCTCCCAGCCAAGGTGAAAGTTTACTCGATGAGATTCTCCGCACCAGCAAAGCGGTGGAACCTCAGGAACAAGCGGCCACGCTCAGTATTGTCCAAGCACTGATCAACGAAGCGGTCAAACTCGGTCGAACCATGCCGACCGACCTTTCGCGGGCAGTCAAAAGTTGGATCGCGTTGATCGATTACAAACTCAATGCCCAGATCAACGAAATTCTGCATCATCCCGATTTCCAGAAACTCGAAAGTGCTTGGCGTGGCTTGCATTATTTGGTGCATCGGCAAGAGAAGACACCGACGTTGCAGTTTCGGGTACTCAGTGCCACGCGACAGCAATTGCTCGAAGACTTCGAGAATGCTACCGAGTTCGATCAATCGGGCATTTGGAAGAAAGTTTACGAAAACGAATTCGGCCAACTCGGGGGCAAACCGTTCGGATTGTTGGTCAGCGATTTAGAGTTTGGCAATCATCCCGAAGATGATTATCTGCTGCGTCATTTCGCGCAGGTCGCGGCGTGTGCTTTCGCGCCGTTTGTGGCGGCCGTCAGTCCGAAGATGTTCAATCCTCGATGGGACGATTTCTCCAAGATCAACGAACCCAGGAACATCGAAAAATCGTTCGAGGGAGTCGAATACACCAAATGGCGTGCGTTCCGCGATCGGGAAGATTCGCGGTTCGTGGCGTTGACGCTGCCGCGGGTATTGGCACGTTTGCCGTACAGCGTGGCCACTCATCCGATTCCGCAATTTCCCTTTGAAGAAGAGGTCGGCGGCCAAACGATCCGCAAATACTTGTGGATGAGTGCAGCTTGGGCTTATGCCGCTCGCGTGGTCGATGCCTTCGTAACTGATGGCTGGTTCATGCGGACCTGCGGCGTCGAAGGCGGAGGCAAAGTCGAGGGACTCCCCATGCACGCCTTCGTTGAAGGGGGAGGGCGCATTGTCAAATCGCCCTTGGAAGTCATGATCCCCGACAAACGCGAATTTGAATTGAGTACCTTGGGGTTTCTGCCTTTGGTGCAAACGCACGACGGCGAAGCGCCGGTCTTCCTCAGCGCGCAAAGTTGCCAAAAGGCCAAACGCTACTCCACGGACGAAGCCAACGCTAATGCTGAACTCTCGACCAAGATCAATTACCTGCTGTGCGTATCGCGGTTTGCCCATTATCTGAAAGTGATTGGCCGGAATAAGATCGGGTCAGGTATCACTCGGGAGGAACTCAAGCAAGTCCTCACGAACTGGCTAGATCAATATGTGCATCCCAGTCCGCAGTTTGCCACCGAGGAAGGACTGGCCGAGAAACCGTTACGCGGGGCCAAAGTAGAGTTGGAACCTGTACCGGGCAAGCCGGGTTGGTATCAAGCCGTAGTGCATCTGCAACCGCACTTTCAATTGGAGGGCTTCAACGCATCGATGCGTCTTGCTGCGGAAATGCCCGGAAAAATCGGTTGATCTTATTATCCGACGACTCGCGGCGTCGGCCAATTTCGCACGAGCCAAGAGCCGCGGACGCAAGTGCGCGGGTGGTTCAGCTCGCGCACCCGACGACTCGCGTCGTCGGTCATTCGATTCGCGTTTGCCTCAACGCTCGCTGCGTGCCGCTTTCTTGCGATCGGATTCTTTCAGGAAGATCTTCCGCAGACGCACCGATTTGGGCGTCACTTCCACCAATTCGTCGTCTTCGATATACTCCAAGGCCACGTCCAATTCAAATTTGCGTGGTTGTTTGATGACGACTTTGGCTTCCGCAGTCGCGGAACGGATGTTGGTCAACTTCTTTTCTCGGCAGATGTTGACCGGCAAATCGTTGTCGCGGCAGTGTTCGCCGACGATCTGCCCTTCATAGACCGGCTCCATCGGTTCGACGAACATGATTCCGCGTTCTTGCAGATTCTCGATAGCGTTGGCCGTCGCTTTGCCGGTTTCGGTCGAAACCATCACACCATTGGGACGCCCCGGCAGACTCGGCTTGAGCGGTTGATATTCCAGGAAGTTATGATGCACGATGGCTTGGTCGGAGGTAGCCGTCTTCATCCGGGTGCGTAAGCCGATCAGACCACGAGCGGGGATGGTGAATTCCATGTGGGCGGTCGTTTCTCCCACTTCCATTTTGATGCACTGGGCTTGGCGTTCGAGAACCATGCCCATCACGGTACTGCTGTAATCTTTGGGCACTTCGATTACTAGCAATTCGATCGGCTCATGCACTTGGCCGTTGATGACTTTGGTGATCACCTTCGGTTTGCCCACGGCCAGTTCCGAGCCTTCACGGCGAATGTTTTCCAGTAAGATGCCCAAGTGCAGCAGTCCGCGTCCCGAGACGATAAATTCGTCGCCCCGCTCGGAACTGGCACGCACCCGCAGGGCAACGTTGGTTTGCATTTCCTTGGTCAGGCGATCTTTCAGTTCCCGTGTGGTTAACGGTTTGCCTTCTTGGCCGGAGAAGGGCGAATCGTTGACGCGGAAGACCATATCCAACGTCGGTTCATCGACGGTCACCGGGGGCAAGGGCTGAGGATATTCCGCAGTAGCGATGGTGTCGCCGATTTCCGCTTCATCCAAGCCGATGACCGCGCAGATGTCGCCGGCACCGACTTCGTCCACCTCTTGCCGGCCCAAGCGATCGAAGACTTCCACTTTGACCACGGTATCATCGATTTTGCGGCCATCGCGTTTGACGATGACCACTTTCTGATTTTTGCGAATCTTGCCGGCGAAGACGCGGCCAATGGCGATGCGTCCGACGAAATCAGAGTAAGCCAACGACACCACCAGCATTTGCAACGGCGCGTCGAGGTCGGCTTCCGGGGGCGGAACATGCTTGAGGATGGCTTCGTACAATGGCCGCAAGTCTTTCGGTTCGACCTTCAGATCGTGCGTGGCAATGCCTTTTTTGCCCGAAGCGTAGATCACGGGAAAATCGAGCGTGGCATCGTCGGCCCCAAGATCGACGAACAGATCGAAGACCGCGTTGAGCACTTCGGTAATGCGAGCATCGGGGCGATCGATTTTGTTGATGACGACGATCGGCTTCAGCCCCCGAGCAAAGGCTTTGCGCAAAACGAACCGCGTCTGCGGTAAAGGCCCTTCGGCAGCATCGACCAATAGGAAACAACCGTCGGCCATGGTCAGCACCCGTTCCACTTCGCCACCGAAGTCGGCGTGGCCGGGGGTGTCCATCAGATTGACTTTGACGTTGCCAAGGCGCAAGGCGATGTTCTTGGCCAAAATGGTGATGCCGCG
>CALEEC010000124.1 GCA_937949245.1 uncultured Gemmataceae bacterium
TCGCCTGCTGCTGCCTCACTAGCTCCGCTGCGTGAATTGATCGGCACCAGTCCCGCGATGACTCAGTTATACCAAGCTATTGGTCGAGTAGCTGCCACTGATACCCCCGTGTTGATTCGCGGAGAACTCGGCACGGAAGTCGATCTGGTCGGTTGGACCATCCATCATCACAGTAGTAGACGCGACGGCCCCCTGGTGCATTGGCGGGACGACAGTGCAGCACCGATAGGGCACACATCCACCGAGGAAGCAACGAGCGGACTTCCCCACCTCCTGCGACAATCGGATGGGGGATCGATCCTCATCGAAGAACTGACCGATCTCCCACGAACGGCACAACGCCAACTCACGACATTCCTATATTCGTCCCTATGGAATGAAGCCGTTACCGAAATAGAGCGTCCCGATGTACGGATTCTCGCCTGTTGTCGCTGCCCCGATCCGGAAATGCGTATTCGTTGCGGTGATCTGCGGGAAGATCTTTACCGCCATTTGTCCGCCGTCACCGTCACGGTGCCTCCGCTGCGCGAACGGATGGACGACTTGCCGGCTTTGCTTGATGTCTATCTCAAAAACCTGCGCAGTCGGTTAGGCGTCGAACGCATCGAACTTTCGCCGCAAGCGTTGTTAGCGCTCCAACATCACCCATGGCCCGGAAACGTGCGTGAATTGGAGCGCTGCCTGCTGCGAGCGGCCATCCTGTGCCGCGGTCGGATCATCGACGAATCAGCCATTCGCGATAGCCTTGGACAAAGCGATGCCTTCTTGCTTTCAGAAGGGATGAAAGCCACCACCTACCGACCACGCACCCTGGTGGAAGTCGAACGGGAACATATTGCCCTCACCATGCAAGCCTTAGGAGGCAACAAACGCGACGTGGCGAAAATCCTGGGCATCAGCCGTGCCACCCTGTATGCCAAATTGAGAAAGTACGGTTTGCTCGAAACGATAGATACAGATAATCCCAAGGGAAGCTAGGCCCGGCAAAGAAAGTTCGAGAAGTTGTCGGCGCAGCACGCTGGCCCCGATATAATGATTTGTATTGGGAACAACTATTGTAGGTGAGATAGTCGATGCCATTGCAAGGCGTGTCTCAGATTTGCTTCGGATTTAGCTATTTCATCGCCTTGGCGATGGAATTACTGCAACAATTTTGGCCGCGAATGGGCACGAAATGGATCGGCAGCTTGTTCGGGGTGCTCGGCTTGCTGATGCACACGCTGTTTTTACTGTTTCGTCAACCCTCCCCCGCCGATCCCGATGGCTCGTTAGTTCTCTTGGCTTGGCCGCTTGCGGCGGTGTACGTTTACGCCAACTTTCACTCCCCCCATCGGGCTTGGGCCATCTTCGTTCTTCCAGTGGTGCTGGTGCTGGTCACCCTCTCGCTGGCTTTGGTCCTTACTGAAACGCCGATCACCGTCGTCGATCCTCATGTGTCACCTTGGCCCACCGGTGAGCGGTTATGGGGCTTGCTTCACGGTTCGTTGTTCATGTTGGGAGCCGCGGCGATGAGCATCGGCTTCCTGGCGAGCCTGATGTACCTGGTGCAAGCCTACCGGTTACGGAACAAAATGAATCCTCTGGGCGGTTTGCGGTTATTGAGTTTGGAACGCTTGGAATCGCTCAATCGCCGTGCCGTCAACTGGGCCTTTCCCTTACTGACCGCTGGTTTGATGCTAGGGGCCATTTTAATGCGTCAACACGCGGCGAATCCCGACGATTGGGCGGCCTTGAAAATCGTTAGCACAACAGGACTGTGGTTGGTGTCGATTTTGCTGATGTGTTTGTGTTATGGCACTCATGTTGCAGGACGTCGCCTCGCTTGGCTGACGGTAGCTGCTTTCGGGTTAATGCTCTTGACCTTGATCGCGGCCCATCCGCCGTTCGTTTCGGGAGATCCACGGTGAACCTGAGCGTGATCGGTTGCAGTTATCGCACCACTCCAGTGGAATTGCGCGAGAAGCTCGCTTTCGATGAACCGAAACTGCTGCGTGCTCTCACGGAATTAGCTGCCCGCTATGGCTGCGAGGCTGTCATGCTCTCGACCTGCAATCGTGTCGAACTCTACCTCGCTCGCATGCCTGACATGCCCGCGTTCGACATCGACCTGATTGCCGAATTCATCGGGGAGTGTTCGCAGGTTTCCACCTCAGCGATTCGCCCTGTCCTTTACGAATATCGGAACATCGATGCCATTCGCCATCTGTTCCGCGTCTGCTCGAGTTTAGACAGCCTGATTGTCGGCGAAGGCCAAATCGCCGGCCAAGTGAAACGCGCCTATGAACTCGCCCAAAGCAGCGGCACGACCGGCCCGATGCTCAACAGCTTATTCAACTTGGCTTTGAAAGCGGCGAAACGGGTGCGTAGCGAAACCGGCATTTCCCAAGGCCATGTCTCCGTTTCGAGTGTCGCCGTCGATTATGTACGTCAAGTGTTCGAAACCTTTGCCGATAAAACGGTCCTGGTCATCGGGGCCGGCAAGATGGGGCGGCTCACCCTCAAATCGCTTCGCGATCTCGCCCCACGCAAAATCATGGTGACCAACCGCAGTCCCGAGAAGGCTCTGGCAGTCGCGCAGGAATGTGCCGGCGAAGCCGTCCCTTGGGAGAAACTCGACGACGCCCTGACCGAAGCGGATATCGTACTCAGCACCACGGGCGCTGCGGAACCGATCATGCCTCGGCGTCGCTGGGACGCTATCTTGGCTCGTCGGCAACGCGGCCGGGTCGTCATTCTCGACATTGCCGTACCACGCGACTTCGATCCGCGAATCCATGATGGCGATCGAACCTGTCTGTTCAACATCGACGATCTGAATCGCATTCGCGACCAAACTATTGCTCAACGGCAGAAGCATATCACCGCCGCCGAACAGATTCTTGAGCAAGAGGTCCGCAAATTCATTGCCGATTGGAACCGCCGACAAAACGGCCCAGTGATCGCCAAATTGAAACAAGAATTCGACGCCAAACGCGAGGTCGTCGTGAAAAACCTGCTCGGTCGGCTCAACGGCAAACTGACGGATGCCGATCGGTCGTATATTGAGGGTGCCTTCCAGTTATTTGCCAATCAACTGTTGCACGGCCCGATTGACGCGCTGCGTGAAGCCTCGGCGGAGGGGACCAACAACACCCTGCTGGAAGCCGTACGGAAACTGTTTCGCCTGAGAGACTAACTTTCGCCGCCCCTAGAAATTGTCCATGCACGATCCCGGACGGATCAACAGTCACCAGGGCCGTGTCGTGTCATTCCTCGGACGGATTGGTGCTAACGAAGTTAAGACCGTGTCATTCCTCGAACGAATCAGTAGCAACGAAGAAGTGGACGAGTCATTCTTGACCATGACTCGCCTAAGGGGAACTGACCTCTTCCTCTTCGCCATCACTTGATCAACGGCGCGCACCCCACGCACATGGCCGGTGCGCAAGAAGGAACCCTGTACACCTTCGTCACCGGCACATGGTGCACCGTCTCTACCTTCTCGGTTTTGATCTCTTCCCGGCAGACGAGGTCATAGGATTTGCGCTGCAACTGTTGGACTTCCGTCGATAGAGCGGCCGTCTCGTACTTGACTA
>CALEEC010000125.1 GCA_937949245.1 uncultured Gemmataceae bacterium
CGCCGAGGCACAAAACCGATCGACCAACCGCGGAGCACGCCTTGCTCGAACAAGCGGAACACCTCTTCAGCAAAGGCGACTCCTTGGGCAAACCGCGTTTGGGCGACGATACGATCGGGGAAGATGTCCAACTGTTCGCATTGGCCGATCGGCGGTAGGGTTCGGCGTTCGTGCGCCCACAGCACGACGGGATTCTGCAAATATTCCCTGCGATTGCATAGCCCGGTGGGCACCACAACATCGCCGGCACGGTCGGGGTGAATGGTGCTAATGACGGCACGAATTCGCATGGTGCCGGGGTGTACCGAGAGCACTTGCGGCATCGGCTCGGTTCGCGTCAACTGAGCGACAGACATGGGTACTCCTGGAAAAGTAAAATCCGTGAAACTGGATCGACCGTTGCCGACGTGTCGTAGCAATCCACGCGTTCTGATGCGGGCTTGTGAGCGATCCAGGCGTCCTCGCCCGGGCTTGCTGAGCAATCCAGGCGTTTGTGTCCGGGGTATTGTGTCCCGGTTTGCAGGTGGTCGGAGTCAGCAACACCTCGGCGAACTTGCCGACAGGAATTCGGTGCCGTAGCGATCAACGCGACGGCGGAAGCAACGGTTGATCGAAGCGAGGGTCGGGATAAGGTTGCAAGCCGCGACTACGCCGAATTTCGTTGTAGGTGCGTAGTCCCCAGCGAGCGTCGAGTTCGTCGTCTTTGCGGCGTTGCTCCTGATTGCGGGGCGAACAATCGGGGAAAGCGATGACGACATCGGCTCCGTAACGTCGAGCCAGATCGCGCGTCAGCGCCTGCCCAATCAGGTCGAGTTTCGGTTGCACGGTGCCTTCGCAGAACATCACGCGGGCTCCGAACCAGATGTCGGCCCCCAGCCCGAGATTTTCGACCACCCCTGCGATCGGAGGTGGCACGCGGAACAAGGCGAAAATCTCTTCCCGCGTCATCCGCGACGAATTCAAATAGTCCATCTCTGCCGGCGTCAGCGTCCAGGGCGATGCTCGAAGCCCCTGCTCCAACACCAACGGGCGATGCCAATTTTCCCGACCACCGAAACGGCTCAAGAGCTTTTCTTCCAAGCGATGCACCACGGCATCGCTGAGCGTCTGTTCCGTTTGTAACACCACTCCCGGCCGCGGCCCCGCTTGGAAGGTCTGAAACCGCGACTTGAGCAGTTCTGTATGGGCATCGATCGTCAAGGCATTGGCCTGCAACGGCGACAAACCATAATGCGGATCGAGCGGGTTGGGGTACTTCAAATGCACGATGTCATCCGGCAGGTAGTAATCGGGCGCTTGGCCGGGGACGGTCACTTCGTAAGCCGCGACATAGTGTCGCGCATCGGGGATCACCCGTACCCAGGGCACCGGCACGATCCATAGTTCGCCAGACAGATCCGTCGTTCGCCCATGCACCGCGACGGGGGCGATGTACCAGTAACAGTTGCCGGTCAGTTCCAGGTACAGCACGGTCAGATACCACAATTCCCAAGGAGTCAGCCAGGGATTGGGGCGATCCAACAATCGCACCAACGGATGCGTATGGGGCAACGGCGTCTGTTCGTGTTCCGCTTGGCCGGTGTTGACGTAAAAATACGGCCGTTGTCGGGCGACCTCTTGGGCGATGGCATTGACCGCGGCATAGACCCACGATTGATAATTGCGCAATTGCTCGATGGGATCGTCACGCCACCAGCCGGCCGCCGTGGCTGAAAGCCCAGTGCTTCCGGTTGGCCGAAACGCTGACGGTCGTGCCGTGCCCGAAGCGTTCGTCCCCGTTTTCCACCAAGTGCGTAGCCGATTCCACAGCGTCATTCGTTGGTTTCCTCCGCTTGGCATTTCCACGATTGCCGATTCCGACAACGGCATCGGTGGGGTTCATCCGCAAGACCTGGACATGGTTACCGATTCCGACAACGGCATCGGTGAGGCTCTTCCACAGGGATTCACGCAGTTTCGGCCGGGGGATCGGGAAAGTCGGGGCGACGGTAGCCCAGGGCTTTGACCACACGCAGGATTTCGCGCAAACTCGGATGCGGCCGACCCGATTGCCGTTTGTAGCGATCCACCGCGCGAAAAAATTGCACTTCCTCCGCGGAATAATCGCTCCCGGGGAAGTTTTCCTCGAATCGACCTTCGGTCAGACGAGGCATCGATGAATCTCCCTTCCAAGAAAGACGTGACCGGGGCGGTCGGTCCCGAAAACGACTTGGATCCACTCGGTTCGACCGCCCCGGCGATGGGGATGGTTCCGAAATTTCGTAGAATGTTTACTGAATTTTTGTACATTAACCGAGGTAGGTTCCGCAAGAAAATCTGTCAAGCGGTAGCTGGAAAAATTTCGCAAAAAGGCAGCTCGCGGGCGGGCAGACTTGCGGTAGGCTACTGGGAAACACCGAAGACATGGAGCCGTACTTGTGCAAGAACCTCAAGATCGATTCTGGCTCAGAAAAAATGTCAACGATAATTTTTGAAGAAAGTCTTGTCGCGGTTCGGAAGTGGAATATCAACGCAATAGGGCCACGATCCTTGTGTGGGATCGGGTGAAGGTTGCCTTACAGGACCGGCCAAGGCCGTCACGCGAACATGCCATTAGGTTATTTGTCCCTGGTGCTGCACGCCCACCTACCGTATGTCCGTCATCCCGAGTACGACGACTTTTTGGAAGAGGATTGGCTCTACGAAGCCATCACCGAGACGTACATTCCGCTGCTAGAAGTGTTCGATGGTCTAGAGCGGGACGGGGTGGATTGGCGGATGACGATGTCGGTAACGCCGACGCTCGCGGGGATGCTCTCCGACCCGTTGCTGCAATATCGGTACGTTCGCCACATCGACAACTTGATCGCTCTTGCCAACAAAGAACTTGAACGCACGCGGATGCAACCGGAGTTTTACCGGTTGGCACAGATGTACCTTGAACGATTCACCCGGGCACGCGAAGTGTTCGTGAATCGCTACGACCACAATTTGCTCCATGGTTTCCGCCGTTTTTATGACACCGGCAAACTCGAGATCATCACCTGCTGCGCCACCCACGGCTTTCTGCCGTTGATGCTCAATCGCAATGCTGCCCGGGTACAGATCGAGCAAGGTGCCCGGGAACACGAACGTCACTTTGGCCGACGCCCCAAGGGCATCTGGTTGGCCGAGTGCGGCTACGCTCCGGGAGTCGACGAACTGTTGGCCGAAGCCGGCATCAAATACTTCTTCGTCGACACGCATGGCGTTCTGTTTGCCCATCCTCGGCCTCGCTACGGCGTTTATGCTCCGGTCGCTTGTCCGAACACGGGGGTGCTGTGCTTGGCTCGCGATACCGAGTCGTCCAAGCAAGTGTGGTCTGCGGTCGAAGGCTATCCTGGCGATTACAACTACCGCGAATTCTACCGCGACATCGGCTTCGACCTCGACTTTGAGTATCTCAAGCCGCACCTGCACAAAATCGGCATCCGTCACAATACCGGGATGAAGTATTACAAGATCACCGGCCCCGGCGATCACAAGGAACCATACAATCCGCAAGTGGCCCGCGAAAAGGCCGCCGAGCATGCCGGCAACTTCATGTTCAACCGCGAAAAGCAGGTCGAATGGCTCAGCGGCTCGATGGACGGACGCCCCGCTTTGATCGTCGCGCCGTATGATGCGGAACTGTACGGCCACTGGTGGTATGAAGGGCCGATGTGGATCGACTTCTTGCTCCGCAAGATGTGCTACGATCAACAAACCATCAAGACCATCACCATCCCCGAGTACATGGAAAAGCATCCGCAAGTCCAAGTCTGCCAACCGACTATGTCCAGTTGGGGCTACAAAGGCTACGCGGAGGTCTGGTTGGAAGGGTCCAATGACTGGATCTATCCGCACCTGACCGAATTGGCCGATCGCATGGTCGAATTGGCTCAGGCATACCCCGATCCCTACCCGTTAAAACGCCGCGCTCTGAATCAAGCGGCCCGCGAACTATTGCTGGCGCAATCGTCCGACTGGGCCTTTATCATGAAGACCGGCACTATGGTCGAATATGCCGTCCAGCGCACTACGGTCCATGTGCTGAACTTCAACCATCTGTACGAACAGATCAAACACGATACCATCGACGAAGCCTGGTTGGCCGAAGTCGAACGCCGGCACAATTTGTTCCCGAACTTGGATTATCGGCTGTATTGCTAACGAGGCCGATCTCTGCGATAATATTTCGTGTCTGTGACAGACACCAGGCGTGAGGGGAAACGTTTTTCCTTCCACCAAAGTCTAACCCTACAGCAGCGATGATGAGCAGTGTGGAAGGAAGCGTTTTTCCTTCCACCAATTCCTATGCTTCAGCAGCCCCGGTGTCGCCAGTGATGGGCTACCAATAACCGACACCATCGACGGATGCCAGATGTTCGCTTGCGGCACGCCATTGCTTTCGAGGCGGCCCGCCTGATGTATGAACGTATCGAATCCGAGTATTACACCGCAAAACGTAAAGCCGCCAAGCGGCTGTGCCGTGGGTCCGTGAAACCGGAAGATCTCCCCTCCAATGCCGAGATCCGCGAACTGATTCAGGTCTTCGCACGCACCCATGAAGGCGATGCCCGTTTAGAGCATCTCAAAGAAATGCGCCTGCACGCGTTGCACCTGATGCGGATTTTGTGCCGCTATCGACCTCGCCTGATCGGCAGCGTCATGACCGGCCACATTCGCAAAGGTTCCGACATCGACTTGCACTTGTTTGCCGATTCCATCGAACCGATCACCGCGTTGTTGGAGTCCGAAGGCTATCCTTTTGATGTCGAACACAAGCAGGTGGTCAAACATAACGAAACCCGGATCTTTACCCACATTCACGTTTACGACCGCTTCAATTTTGAACTCACCATCTACCCCGAGAACAAAGCCCATTACGTCTTCCGTAGTTCGATCACCGGCAAACCCATCGAGCGTGCCAGCATCGCCGAACTGGAAGCCCTCATTCGCCGAGAGTATCCCGATGTCGATCTCGACGGCGAACTGCTTTCGCAAGACGAGACGATTCACGATCCTTACCCCTACTATCGCATGCTGCTGTTGGCTTTGGAATCGGTCAAACAGTCGGCGAAGCATCATCCCGAAGGCGATGTTCTGTACCATTCGCTGCAGGTGTTTGAGCGTGCCCGCGAGGTTCGGCCCTACGACGAGGAATTTCTATTGGCGGCCCTATTGCATGATGTGGGCAAAGGCATCGACCCGACCGATCACGTCGCGGCCGGGCTGCAAGCGTTGGAAGGATTGATCACCGAGCGGACGCGGTTTCTGATCGAACATCACATGCAAGCGCACCAGTACCTTCAGGGCACCCTCGGAGCCCGGCAACGGAAGAAGCTCGAAGCGTCGGAAGATTTCGAGGATTTGCTCCTGTTGCGGCAATGCGACGATGCTGGACGTGTCCCCACAGCCGTGGTCGGATCGGTGGATGAAGCCCTCGATTATCTCCGGGAATTGGAACGCCAAAACGCTTACGGCGAAACGGCTTCCGACTTTGATGAGGAACCAATGTGAGCCATCATCCGCTGTTGGCCGATTTCCCAGTCGTGATCGAACAAGACGTACAGTGGGGGGAAATGGATGCGTTGAACCACGTCAACAACGTGGTCTATTTCCGCTACCTGGAGAACGCCCGAATCGCCTATTGTCGGCGGATTGACTGGTTTGGTTCCCGGGTGACGGCGGGGATCGGGCCGATTTTGGCCAGTGTGCAAGCACGCTTCCGCAAACCGATCACCTTTCCCGATCATCTGTGGATTGCTGCCCGTGTCCTTCCGCCGTTGGGAAGTGATCGCTTCACGATGGAGCATCGCATCGTCAGCCAAAAACTGGACGCCGTCACGACGGAAGCCCAATCGGTGCTGGTCAGTTACCACTATCCCGAATTGCGCAAAGTGCCCTTACCGGAAGAAGTTCGGAAACGCATCGCGGAGTTGGAGCGCTGGTCCGTCCTCCCCTCCACCGACGAATAAGCCGATCGAACCGTGGAATGAGTACTCCCCCCCAGTTCCACGGTCTTGGAGAGACTTGGCCGCTGGGGGGGCAAGTGGTTAGGTTTGTCCCGATGCCCCTAGATTCGATTTAGCCGGTATTTTCTGGGATAGCTTGCCTAAACCGTGCGGCAATTCGCTTGTCAAGTCGAAAATCATCCGTCAGAATCAACTGATAGTGAAGCCTATCGAAGAAATCTGGCCGATGGCTCGATTTCTCCGCAGCGGACGGATACGCCGACCAGGGAGTTCCCGCCATGAGTCTGTTCGGGAAAGTCTTGATTGGGTTCAATTTCATCGCCGCGATCGCGTTTCTCGTGTTGGCAACGCTCAACCGCGGCGAACGGCAAAAGTGGGAATTGCTCGAACTGCGTGGCCGACTGGCCATCGATGGTTTGCCCGTGTCCCTCCCCAAAGACGCCGGCGAAGTCGATGAAGATCGCGTACCGTTCGAGTTTCAGGTCAACAACACGACTTTCCTACGCACACTGGAGAAGAAGCGCCTGCAAGCCATCTTCGCCTCGGCAAAAGGAGGCGAGATCCTGGGGGGCGAACCCGTAGAAAGCCAAGACGCGGAAGTCCAACGCGTCAAGAAGAAGTTGGAAGGGATTCTCGACGAAAAGGACGTTCGCACCCAACTGGCCATCGCAAGCCGCATCCTGACGGATCTTGCCCGTTCCGGGGAAAAGCGCGACGCCGCGCTGGCTTTGCAGCGTTTGCCCGTGTTGGTAGCACAATTGCAAGCCGCCCAGAAGGCCTCGGCCGCTTCTCCGCCGGAAACGCTTAATGCGCTGAAGTACGCCGAAGAATGGCGGCGCGAGCAATTGCAAGTGGCGTATCAGCAAATGGCTTACCTGCCTTCTCGCGTCGAACAAGTTGTGGCGATGAAGGTTCTAGCGAATGTGCAGGCGTTGCTTACCCTCGAAGCTGACGCGACCGGCGCCAAGATTGAAGAGTTTGCCACGAAACAACTAGAGACGTTCCTCATCAGCCTTGGTGCGGACGATACCGAACGTGCCGCCTTAAGCGACCAGGCCAAAAGTATCGGCGAAGCCCTGAAGAATCGAATGGATATTGAGAAGCTTCTGGCCCTGAAAGCCGAGATGCTCAAAGTGGCCGAAACCAAAACCGCTAACGAAGCGGAGAAGGTGGCGTTACAACATTTGGCGGATCTGCTGGTACTTTCGGACCTGACGAAAGTAGTTGATCAAGCAAGTTTAGTGGCGCGGGCGTTCTTGTCGGCCGAGTTTGACCGAGCAGCGGGGCAGTTTGATGTGGACTCGGCGAAGCGATTGGCAATCGGCCATTTGCTGTATCATCTGGACCCGAACCATCTGGCCGATGCCACCGATGCCGAGACGGCCACTCAGAATCTGGCTGATTGGCGAACACGCGTGACGGTAGTTGTCGGCAAACGGGTGACTAGCGACGTGGTCGATTTGCAAGCCAAAGCCTACTCGGCCATGGCCACACGCGTGCAAGACTTGACTTTGCTGGATCAAACCCAGT
>CALEEC010000126.1 GCA_937949245.1 uncultured Gemmataceae bacterium
CTCCGCCCATTCGACGACCCATTCGATGAGCATGCGGGCCTCTTCGTCTCCCAAGTTCCGCGTCAACGTCTCGTCCATGAGAATGGGACGCAGCAACGGCATGCTCGGCATAACCAACGACCTTTCTAGGCCAAGGGACGCCCGCGACGGCACAGGCGTCGGAGGTTGCAGTTCCGCACTTTCGCCAACGGGGAGAGTAAGCGTATAGCCAACTCCCCCCGTGAGAACAACGGCAACTTCCCGCCTCCCAAGGAATCGTCTACTTCCTGTCAGCGAGATATGCGTTTTCGACAGGCCGAGTTGCCCCCGTTTTCACCAATTTTTCCAAAAAAAATCCTCAAGATCCGCCATTTTTTCTTGGAGTCTCTCCCTTGCCTGGACCATAATACCTCCGTTCCGTCTTCGTGGGGAGCAGACGGAATCGCAAAAATTGCTACAGAATCCCTTGTAGTGCTCCGGCTTCGTTACTAAAATCACGAAGTAAGGAATTTGCGGTGTGAGAACGAATCTAAGCCGTTGGCCTTTATGCCAATCACTCAGGATTCGATGCTGAACGAACCAGCCAGGATGGCTTCACACAAACAGTGCGATGCATCTGCCGATCGGAAGAACTTAACTACTTCTTCCGCGAGGTGGATTTCACTATTGTTTGTGTTCAAAACTGCAACGGACGAACTTGCTATTGGAGGGCGAATCGTTCCGGCCTCCCCGCTCGGGTTTCCAACTTGATCCGTTACGACCTTGGGGAAGGATAACGCAATGAAGACCGCGCGACGCAAGCGGCAGTCTGGACTCGCCGAACCCGCTTCGGAAACGCCTCTTACCACCTTCTCGTCGGATCTGTTGACGCCGGAAGAAGAACGCGAACTGTTAACCAGTTTCTGGGACTGCAAAACCGAACTCGTTCGCAATCTAATCCGCCACTTCCATCGGCTACGAGCGCACCGCCCTCCTCTCGAACCCTGGCCCATGGCCCAGTTTATCCGCGAATACTGCGAAGAATCTGCTCTCCAAATTTCTTCGATCCGTCGTTTGCACGATCGTTACGTCCACTACAAGCATCGCCTCGCTTCGGCCAACATCCGCTTGGCAGCTCACGTTGCCAAACGCTTCCGGCATCACTCGCTCAGCTATGCCGACCTGCTGCAAGAGGCTGTCTGTGGCCTCATGCAAGCGATTGACCGCTTTGATGTTAGCCATGGCACCCGCTTGGCTACCTATGCCACTTGGTGGATTCGTCAAACGCTGCAAATTGCCGTAGCCCGACAAAGTCACCTGGTGAGCCTATCGCCTCACCACCTGCAAGAACTCGGCCTGTTGCAACAAGAATCCGAAGCCTTGGCCCACGGTGGGAAGCATTTGCCGACTCCGCAAGAACTTGCCTCGCGCACCGGCAGCAGCTTAGAACATCTGACCCACCTGCAAACGGCCACCCGCACCCCAGTTTCGCTCAACGCGGTACTCGATGACGACAGCGACTTCAAACTGACCGAGGCGATGCCGGACACCCAGAGCCAAACGCAGCAACAGAACAACGAGCGTCAAGAAGCCCTGGGCTTCTTGATGGAAAATTTGCGTCCTCGCGAACGCAAAGTCCTCGACCTGCGCTTCGGCCTGACGGGCAACGGCACTCACAGCTTACGGCAGATCGGTCATCTGCTGCGGATCAGCAAAGAGCGGGTACGCCAGATTCAGAATCGTGCCCTCGAAAAGCTGCGTGCCTCGGCGGAACGGGTCGGCTGGGAACCGAGCTTGTTGCTCGAATAGTCCGTTCTACAGACTGCATTAGGTGCTAGCAAAAATATACCGCCCTATCCCATGATTGGACGGGACGGCCGATTCATTTTGCATTGCAAACTCCATACGCGACACGTCAGGAGCTAGCAATGCTAGTTGCTGGTTATGCAAAGTACCCGACCTCGCGTCGTCGGCTCCCGGAAGAGCCGCGGCGCTAGCCCCCAGGTATTTCAAGGCGAGCGGCAGACCTCCGTTGACGCAGGAAACGATACACGCGACGGCATGCACCGACCAACTTGGAGGATTACGCTTCCCGTTGTCGTTGCTGCCGGATCCGATTCGCGGCGCCCGCTACGCCGATCAGTCCCAGCACCAGCGTCGACGGTTCGGGGATGGCCGGGGGATTCGGGGGCGTCGGCGGTCCAACTGGGGGCGGTTCCACCGGTGTCACCGGTGGTTGAACGTTCTCGGGTGGCCCCCAGATCGGCGGTGGCACTGGAGGTATCGGTGTCGCTGGAGGTGACGGAGATAAGGGGACCTCCGGCGGATTATCGACAGCCATCGGCGGGGGAGGCAGCACCGGCCCCGAGGGATCACTCGCAATCGGGGGTGGTGGCACAAAGCTGGGCGGTGGTGGTGCAGGTGGAAACCAACTTGGATACGTCCATGGGATCACCGCTAGGCTTGGGGTCGGTTGGGTCAGCGTCCAGGCAACCATGGCCGCTCCGCCCCAGCGGACCAAGCGACCGAGGCGATCGGGCCTCTTCATGACCGGGTTCCTCCCTTCCTGACGACTACGGAGACTTTTCCTCATTCCTCTAGTTAGCTTGTATCGGCATCTTTTCCGCATTCTCTTCGATCTTTCGGATTCCCCACCGAGGGAGAGGAACAACGGCACGGTAAGCCCAGCACGGCACAGCACTGGCGCGGCATGACAGGCTACGACCACGACGCGCCTCGTCTCAGATCCAGCGTGACAAGGTCAGGTTGCGACTTGACATTGCCCCAACTGCGGTATGATTTCACCTCGGCTATGGCACGCGATTTTGTCTCGGTGGAAGAATGGGTCGTAATGAATACGACCGGGGTAGCGATTGTGCTTGCTGCCGGTGGAAGAAATGCTTTCTGGTTGCGGCGGAAGTCCCCGATTTTCTCCATGAGTCAACCGATGCTACGAAGCAGACGAACTGACCTATGAGAGGTAGGAAACCCCCAGTGCCGAAGATCGATCCTCTGGCACACCTGGGTTGGCAGAGATTCTGCAGGTTCAGCATCGAAGCCAACCGGTTCAACGATCCTGCCGGCGCTTCCCGGAGGTATGATGCCATGCGTTGT
>CALEEC010000127.1 GCA_937949245.1 uncultured Gemmataceae bacterium
CAATACGAGCGTTCCTATGAGAGGCATCATTTCGAGCACTCCTTTTCCGATCCGATCCGTTCCACCTGGGGCAGTCCGGCGGTCGGATCGGCCCTAGCTCGGCTCTCCGGTCCTCGGCTCGCCCCCAATTATAGCCTTTGACCACTGCAACTTAATCAAAAACTTACGCCCTTCCCCCTTCCTCGGGTAGACGCGCCTGCCATAGATATGCTTCGATGGGTCTAGTCTGCCTAATCGATCGATTCGGCGACATCGCGTTGTTCTTCGTCGTTGCGTCGCTCCTTTCAGGAACCGGCCGCCCAACCGTCTTTTTGTGAAAAAAATTCATTTCGTATTTTGTAATTTCTCTTTCTTCGGGTTCGCTATTGTCTCTATTGAGAGGGTGTGGTAATAATACCTTTGGCCAAAAGAGATTTCAGATGGATGAAAGGTTCTTTGTCGGTACTTGGGGCGGACCCTTCCTCCCAATAATTCGCCCTGAATGCTTGCTAATTCACTCGCGATTCTTTGGAGGCAGTCCGACCACAGACTGAACGATTCATGTTGCATTCTCTTACGCAGCGGAATGGTTCGCCCCTGACGGCGTCCGAACCCTTCGGCTACCGTATACAATTGACCTCGCCACCGTGCTTGGTTCAAGCCGGAGAGCGTTTCGCGGCATTGCTCGGCTATACGCCGGCGGAATTGCTGCATTCTCCCGAAGCGCTGTTGCGTTTGCTGCTGCCGGCCGAGCGGAAGCAATTGTTGGCCTTCGTTGCGGGGAATCGCCGAGCCATGCTGCTCCCCACGGGAACAGAAGCCGTCTTGCTACGCCAATTGGTGCATAAAGACGGCTGGTCAGTCCATATCGAAGATCGTTGTCGGGGCATTGTCAATGACCGCGGCGAACTCGACGCGATTGAAGGGCAGATTCGGCTGCTCCCGCCGTTGCCGTGCCTGGAGCAAGGCTGCCACAACTCTTCGTCCGAGAATTCCCACGCCCCGTCTTCGTCCAAGAATTCTCGCGACTTCGCGATTTTGGATCAGGCCCCTTCGGCACAGGATCTGATCACTATTTGCGCGTGGACCAACCAAGTTTGGTACGAAGGGCAATGGATCAGCATTCCCGAGTTTCTCGCTCGACGGTTCGGGCTGGTAGTCACACATGGGATGTCGCAAGAGGCTGCCCAAAAGATGCTTCAGGACTGGCAGCGCGAGCATCCTGGGGTATCCACGTCTTACGCTTCCCCCCCCTGTTCCGGCACGCTGAATGTTCCGACTCGCTCCATCGGCGGTGCCATTAGCGTTTGCGTTCGATCAGCGACTGGGTCTTGACCAAAGTCCACTCGGCAGGGAAGGTGTGAAAGGTAGCAACGGAAATGCACTCGCGTAAGGCTTCGACCACGACCAGTCCCAAGGGAGCCAAAGTGCCCCAAGGTGCGTCGCGGAACTGGTACAATAGGCCACGCCGCGGGCCATCGTGGATGAGATCCTCGTGAATCTGTTGAAACACTTCCGGTGGCAACACCTCGACTTGCGAACAGACCTGATACGAAATCGTCGCCCAAGCCCGGCAACGGCCGCTGTGCCCGCCGCGGACTCGATGATGCAATAGATGGCCTGAACTAGGCAATGGCTGTGTCGCCGTCGCGGTCACTTCGCACAGATGGGTTTCCTGCGTCTGCCAGTGCAGTACATGCCCCATGGGCGTGATCCGCACCGTCAGCGTGTAATCGTCCCGCTGTACCTGACGCACAGCCAGCGTGTCGAGCAATTCGGGGTGAATTGGCCGACCAAACAAGTGAAAGAACAACTCATTGACTGGAGGGCGGAACGGATCGGCTCTCATACGATGCCTACCGCGATGTCGCCTGGATCTGTTGTCCCACAATACAACTAGGACCGCCCTAGTGGCGCGGATTATAGCGGATAACTCGCTCTTCACAATGGGAATTGCTCAAAAACTTCGGCGCATTGCAAGATGTGAATTGCGACGCGGTGCCTTCGCTTCCGAATGGCACACGGCGGGCTGACGCCCGCCGCTCCGTTCCGAGGGGGCCATTCGCAAGCAACTACGGAATCATCGCGAACAGGGCCACGGTCACGCCGGCTTCGAGAATGCCGCCGCTGATCGACCAATTCGGCGGATACAGCAGATACGGCACCGGATCGCCCGGCAGGCAGTATCCCGCCGACGATTCATAACGTCGGCACGGCTCCGTCGCGAAGCGGTACGGCAGGAAGACCACATCCTTGTAGAACGCCATCGCAGAGACGAACGGTTGTACGAAACCAAGATCCCAGCCGTAACGTTCGTGGTTTTTGTCCTCGAAGTACAATCGGCGATAGCAGACGTAGGGCGGCTCGACTTCGAGAACCCGGCGCGGATTCTTCGGCAGTTCGTAATTGACCCGCGACAAGATCGGCTTGTCGGGGAAACGGTAGTCCGCTTCCGTGACACGCATATTGGCCGCGAGGATCTTTTGCTTGATCCGCTCTTGCACTTTCGATTCCGAATCGAGTTGGAAGATCCGCTCCGGCGGGGGCAACGTGGTGATGATCTCGAAGTCGATCGAAGTGATCGACTTGACCGGCGGATCGGCCTGGGTCGAAGTCAAGCGTCCCGGAGCGAGCCGCGAAGTCGGCAGCGTCGGTTCGGATTCCGGCTCAAGTTGCGCCGGTTTGCGGAATTGCAAGATGCGCTCGCTGGGCGCATCGCTAACCGGCGGCAGCGAATAGCCGGACTTGTCCTGATATCCTGGCGGCATGGCCAATTCGTAGATCGACGGAGTCCGCTGCGACGTCGAGCTATTCGTAGCCGCACTGCTGGAAGCCGCACCACGGGAAGCCGTGCCACCGGGAGCTGAGGTGGCAGCAGGCATCGACGCTGCCGGTGCCGTCGGCATCGCGAGAGTCGGCGTGGCTGCATTCGGCATCCCCGCGGTCGGCGTCGGCGTCGTCATCGACGTTGCTGCCAACGGTGCAGTCGGTGTCATCGATGCCGATGGGGATGTCGATGTCGCAGGCGTCGGCGTCAGCGTGGTGGGTGAGGGTGCCGCGATAGCGGTTGTACCGGCCGACGACGTAGCCGGTGGTGCGATAGTCGGCGGTGCTGTGGCCAGCTGCGGTGATGCAACAGGAGGCGGCGAGGGAATGGGTGCGATGCCTTGCACCACCCGCGGCACCGCCGAGTGCGTGGAGACGCTCGGCGAAAATGCCGGCCGAGCCGAACTCGGTGCCGTGGCCTTGGCCTTCATTGGGGTGGGGCGTTGGCCGGGCGAGAGCATCAGGCCATCGTTGGTCAGCACCGGCGCGGGACCGCGGCCGAAGGTGCTGGGAGCGTTGCCCAGTGGGGCGTTCAGCATGGTGCCCGGCGTGCCCAGAGTCGATTGCACCACGGGAATGCCCAGGCCCGGCGTGCGCGTTTCCGGCATCGTCGAAGGAGCCAGATAAGCCGAAGCCGCAGCGGAGTTTGAAGCCGCAGTTGCGCTCGGCACGCTCGGCGTGGTCGGCATAGTCCGCACAGTCGGCGACTTGGTCGCGGTCGGGGCCGTCGCTGTGGCCGGAGCCGCAGACTGGGGAGCTTGCACTTGGACGAGCGTCGATCGCGAGGAACTCGTCGCTCCGTAGGGAGAGAAACCTTGACCCCAGACCGACGTCACGCTCAGCAATGCCGCCGACAGGCTAAGCATTGTCCGTAGCCGAATATTCCTCGCGGGA
>CALEEC010000128.1 GCA_937949245.1 uncultured Gemmataceae bacterium
AAGATCTGGCGAACATCTTTTCGTTCATCGACCCCGACCGCATTCCCCCCGACACCCCGCCGAAACGGTATCCGGCACTGACCAGCGATTGCATCCTGCGCCGCGTCAAAGAAGACGTGATGACCGACATGCCCCCCAAGTTCATCCGCGACGTGGGGTTAGAATTGACGCCCCCGCAGAAAGAAACTTACACCCTCGCCGAGAAGGAAGGGGTGATTCGACTGAATGAACTAGGGGAAACCATCACGGTGCAGCACGTTTTTCAATTGGTCATGCGCCTCAAACAGGTGTGCAATTTCGACCCCGTGACCGGAGCCAGTGCCAAGCTGGAACAATTGCTGGCCGACATGCAAGAGGTGGCCGACAGCGGACGCAAAGCCATCGTCTTTTCGCAATGGGTCGAACCGTTGGAGATGATTGCCCAAGCCTTGGAACCGTTTGGGCCGTTGCTGTTTCACGGCAAAATCCCCGCCGCGGAACGCCCCGCGATTATCGAACGCTTCCGCGATGATCCCGATAAGCATGTGATCTTGATGAGCTACGGCACGGGGAGCGTTGGACTGAATTTGCAGTTTGCCAATTATGTATTTCTCTTCGATCGCTGGTGGAATCCGGCCATTGAAGACCAAGCCATCAATCGCGCCCATCGGATCGGCCAAAAAAGCCCCGTCACCGTGACGCGGTTTCTCATGGAAAACACCATCGAGCAGCGGATCGCTGACGTTTTGGAGTCCAAACGTGCCATCTTCCAAGAATTGCTCGCCAACAACGGCCCCCCGCCGACATTAGGGCTCACCGAAGAAGAGATCTTCGGCCTATTCGACATCCGTCCGCCGCGAAAACGCTAAATCGGCACGAAAAGGCTTCCTCCGCGAGTTTGCCTATCGCCGATCGTTGCTCAAGCTGCCTACAATAGAGGGAACTATGAGCGACGATCTATTCGATTACGATCTTCCCCCCGAGCGGATCGCCCAGCAACCATTGGCAGAACGCGATCTGTCCCGCTTGCTAGTCGTTCCCCGCGATGGTGCTGCGCTGCGTCATCACATATTCCGCGATCTGCCGACGTTGCTTCGGCCGGGCGACCTGCTGATTCTCAATGATTCGCGCGTCATCCCTGCCCGATTGATCGGCAAACGCGAAGCCACCGGCGGAGCCTGGGAAGGCCTGTTTCTGCAGGTGCAGCCCAACGGATGGTGGGAGATGCTGGCGCAGACCCGTGGTTATCCGCAGCTGGGCGAAACTTTTGTCGTGGAACCGGGACCATTACGGCTTACCCTCCAAGGACGCACGACAGATCGCCATTGGTTGATGCAACCGCAGGCCACCGAAGACGTTTTCACTCTGTTGCAACGGCACGGTCAGGTTCCCTTGCCCCCCTACATCCGCAAGGGCCGAGCCGACGCCGACGATGTGGCACGCTATCAGACCGTGTACGCACGGCACCCCGGCTCGGTGGCCGCTCCAACGGCCGGCCTGCACTTCACCGAAGCCTTGCTGGAGCGGCTTGCTGCCATGGGGGTCCAGCGAGCCACTGTGACCTTGCATGTGGGACTGGGCACCTTTGAGCCGATGCGTTCCGATGACCCGAGCCAACATGTGATGCATCGCGAATGGTGCGCCGTCTCTCCCGAAGTGGTCACCGCTGTCGAACGTTGCAAAGCCCAAGGGGGCCGGGCGATTGCGGTCGGCACCACAGTGGTGCGGACGTTAGAATCCGCAGCCCGATTGGGAACCTTGACCCCGTTTGTTGGCGAAACCGATCTGTTCATTCGACCGCCGTTTACCTTTCACGTCATCGACGGCCTGATCACCAATTTTCACCTCCCGAAAACGACGTTGCTGCTCCTGGTGGCCGCTTTCATCGGTCGCGATCGACTCCAGCAGGCGTACCAGACGGCCATCGCCGAGGGATACCGCTTCTACAGCTACGGAGACGCCATGCTAGCCCTCTGAGCCAACGCTTGGAATCGACCGGGAACCAGGCGAGCCGGGAACGTCCGTGACCGGAGTTCCCAGCGGCGAGCCGGGAACGTCCGTGACCGGAGTTCCCAGCGGCGAGCCGGGAACGTCCGTGACCGGAGGGTTGGAACCACCTGACGACTCGCGTCGTCGGCTCCAACGTCTTGGGAGCCGCGGACGCCAGTCCGCGGGTAATTCGCATCCACCCGACGACGGGGGAGTAAACACCCGACGATTGATTTAGAAAACACCCGACGACTGGCGTCGTCGGCTCCAGGCGAGTCGGCAGACGTAAGTCGCCGGAGATTTCAGCCTAAGGACACAACACTGGTGATGGAAGCTAGCGATGCGACCGGAATATCGGTGTCGGCAATAAACAGGCTCCCCGCTTCGGGGCTTTGCTCGCGCAGGGCCGGGGGCATGCCTTCGGTTGCGGTAGTCAGAAGCAAATACACGCGGTCTGCGCGTGGCACCAGCAAGGGGCAAGTCACTCGGGGCGAACCTGGCGTGATCCACTGCTGCAACGCCTGCCCCGTGGACAGATCGAACCGCACCGCTCGGCCATCTCCGCCGCGATAGGGATTGTAGAAAGCCACGATGACGCTGCCATCGCCGACAGCGACCATCCCATCGGGAAAGCCTTCCCACGGCGACAAATCGATGGCAACACCGGCATATTCTCCGGTTCCAGCGTTCACATCGAGGCGATAGCGGACGATATTGCGTTTCGGAGTGTCGATGTCGCACAGCAGCAGTTGCTCGCCGTCGCGGACGAAAATTTTGCCGTTGGAGCAGGTCTGTTGCTCGGCCAAACACGTCAGGCGAGGGGGGGAATCCAAGGTCAGCAGGTAAAGCTGAGCGATCGGATCGGCGAATTGGACATCTTTGGTGCCGAAGACGATGGCACGTCCACCGGGGACGATTTCGCCATCGTTGATGATGGTGCGCGGATGAGGATCGGGGATCGGAAGAAGTGGCTGCCAAAGGGCCGATTCGAGTGAGAACAGGCCGACTTCTTGGGTGAGTCCCACGAGAACGGTGCCAGGTCGATCGGTCGGCAACAGAAAGCCCGGCCGCCCCGGCACAGGTAGGGCCAACCGTTCGCCGGTGTCCCAAAAGCGAACGTGGATGGTACCGGTGGCCGCGTCGGGGGATGTTTGAATGTTCACCCAAGCGATGGCGTCCCGTTGGCCGACGCGCACGGGGCGTGGTCCTTCGGGCAAGAAGCGATCTGCTTCGTGATCCGGCGACACCCAGACTTCCGCGGTCGACGTAGGCAGCGACATCTTGGCTTCTCCGAGGTTCATTCGTTGAGGGGAGGATGAAGATGTCGTCTGTCTTACGAAGGAAGGTGGAGTTAGTTAAGGGAAGCATTCGCCCTCTCCCGAGCGGGGGCGTCAGCCCCCCGTGTGTCCCCGCCGTGAGAGACAGGCCAAACACCCATGATTCAATGCTGGACATGTGTCGCAACACGGCGGGCTAACGCCTGCTGCTCAGAGTTCAGTGGGGGCGACAACTCCTCTCAGAAATTTCTTTCGTCCCACGAAACGCTAATGTTAGACTGAGAGAAACTGTTGAACCCAGACGATCCCCCCCTTGTCCCCCCTATCAGGAATCCTACCGATGAAGCTCTCGCGTCGACAAATACTGCAATGGGGAGGCATCTCCGCATTGAATTTGTCACTGCCGACGCTGCTGCGGGCCGAGGCTCAAGGTGCGATCCCTCGCCGAGCAGATGCGTGCATCGTGATTTTTCTCAACGGCGGCCCCAGCCATTTGGACATGTGGGACATGAAACCCCAAGCCCCCGCCGAGATTCGCGGCGAATTCAAGCCGATTGCCACGAGCATGCCCGGCATGCAGTTCAGCGAGCATCTGCCTCGGATGGCCCAATGGATGCACGAAATGACCCTCGTGCGCTCGGTCCATCATAGCGTCAACAATTCGCACGCCTCGGCCGTGTATGCCGCTCTGACCGGGCATGATCGCGGAGAAGTCGGCGGGGGGGCACGACCCACCGACTATCCCGCCATCGGTTCGGTGGTCGCAAAAGTCTTTCCGCCGACCAAGCCGGTGGTGCCGTTCGTCACCCTTCCTTACATCACCAAAGAAGGGGCCGGGGGACCACCTCAGCCCGGTTTCTTCGGCGGTTGGATGGGGCGAACGTATGATCCGCTGTTTGTGTTACGCGATCCGAACGCGGCCGATTTTCGGATCGAGGAACTGACCCCCCCCAGCGATGTGCCTCCCGAACGTTTGCAGGGACGCAAGGAACTCCTCCAGGCGGTTCGGCCCGAAGACGCCCAAGCCGGCGATCGCTCGGTTCGCGAATTGACCGCGTTCCAACAGAAAGCCTTCGACCTGCTGACCTCGCCGGCAACGCAACAGGCGTTTCGCATCGAACAAGAGTCGGATCGCACCCGCAACGCCTATGGCCGAAACATCTACGGCCAAAGCGTGTTGCTGGCCCGGCGACTGATCGAAGCCGGCACCCGCTTGGCCTGCATTTCGTGGGCACCCGATGCCAACGCGACTTGGGACACCCACGGCAAAAACTTCGAGAACCTGAAAACGCGGTTGCTGCCGCAACTGGATGCCGCTGTGTCGGCGCTGCTGGCGGATCTGAGCGCTCGCGGCATGCTGCAACGGACGTTGGTCGTGGTCATGGGCGAATTCGGACGCACTCCGAAGATCAACGGCAATGCCGGACGCGATCATTGGAATTTCTGCTACAGCTTGCTCCTGGCCGGGGGCGGAATCAAACGCGGACATGTCTTCGGTGCCAGCGACAAAATTGGCGCTCGCCCCTCGAGCCATCCGGTGACACCAGCCGATGTCGTTGCTACGATTTATCATTGCCTGGGAATCTCGAAGGATCTCGAATTGCGTGACGGCTTGAATCGACCATTCACCTTGGTGCCCTGGGGGGAGGTGATTGCCGAATTGCTGGCCTAAACCGAGCCTTCCTGTCGTGGAACGCAACGCTCGGCGTGCTCCACGGTGGAAGAGTGGATTCCCGAATCGCTCGGCTTCAGCCGAGCCATCCCGAGGAACGAAACGCACTGTACGGGCCGATACGGTGCAAGAAGGGGAAGGCCGACAATGGCATTTGTGGACCGCTACTTTGGCACAGTGCCGCAGGAGAGGCTGAAGCCCGGCGAACTGTGGGCCAACACGGCCGCCCAAGTGCCGTTAAGTCTGCAAGTGCTGCTCGATGCGCCGTTGGATTTCGACGCCGACGGCTTGACCTGGGCTTTGCGTTCGTATCATCCCGAGTTGGCCCAAGCACGCGTGGAGTTGGTCCGCGGGGAGGCTCTGAGCGATGCTCGCGTCGCGGACAATCCTCTGCCGGAGTTCCTGGCTCTAGTCGGCTGGGCCAATCACGTCATTCGCGTCGAAGGTATCAATACCCCTCTCCCCGACGAGGTTTACGAGCAGTGCGTTGGTCCCTCGATGTTCGAGGAATCGTACAAGCAATTCGCCAAGAGTCATGCCAGTCATGTGTTGATGTGGTATGCCGGGCACGAACCGGACCCGTTGGAACAATACGTCGCCTTGGCCGCGTTGGCTGCTAGTGTCTGCCGTTGGGGCGGGCTATTGGTCCTCAACGAAGCTGCCCGTTGTGCCGTCCCCGCCCCAGTGCTCGCGCCGGAAGAGGAAGGCGAAGATATGTTGCGGGTTT
>CALEEC010000129.1 GCA_937949245.1 uncultured Gemmataceae bacterium
ACCATCCGCACGGTCAACGCAAGCTGGGGCTTGATAGTAGGTTTCGTTTCCTGCTGCATTACTATCTTACGCGGATCAGATCAGGAAAGTCAAATAGGCTCGTACCACGAGGTGCATCGATGCTGCTGCTTGCGGGTTGGCTAATGCTGGGGGGCGTTGGCATGGCGCTGCCGCTGATCATGCCGTTGCCGCTGTCCATGCCCCTGCCGACGTCTTCTGCCCCCAAATACGCAATACGCTGTGCCGATGGCCCTCGGGTACGTGGCGAATTGAGCTATTCTCTCACTTGTCCTCAATTGCTGGCAAATCATTGGGTCGTCGCCATTGCCGATGCCCCCGAACTCCCCGGACAAGCCAAGCCGAAAACCGAACTGGTACCTGCCGGCAAGTGGAGCAAAGAAAAATCGCCGCTGCAACGCTCGATCTGGACTGCGGTCATACCGGCCAAATCGGCCGAGCAACGGCAGTCGATCGCGGTTCAGGTCCGCTACGAAGCCACTTTGCGTTCGCGGAAGTTGGTCCCTTTGGCCGACGACGAATTGACTCCAATGGTGCCTCCATTGGCCGACGCAGAGAAAAAACGCTACCTGGCTAGCCTGGGTGACATCGAACCGACCCAGAAAGACTTCGTCGCTTGGATGAAAGCCCAAGGCTACATGCGTCAACCGCACGAAAGCGACCTCGACTTTGCTCGCCGGGTGTTTCTCGGTCTGCGGGGGCAGTTGAGCTACGATTATCAGCCCGAGATGGATCGCAAGGCGTCTGCCGTCTGTGTTGCGGGGAAGTCCGATTGCGGCGGATTATCGGTCTTGTTCGTTACGCTGATGCGTGCCAATCAGGTGCCGGCACGGGTGCTATACGGTCGCTGGGCTGTCAGCGCCCGGCCCGATGAGAAACTCAACGGCGTGGCCTATTACCAATGGCATGTCAAAGCCGAATTCTTCGCCGAAGGCATCGGTTGGGTGCCGGTCGACCTGGCTTCGGGGATCTTACACGATAAAAGCAAGGAAGGATTGCAATTCTTTGGCAATGATCGCGGCGATTTCCTGACCTTCCACGTCGACCCGGCCCTGAGCATCGATACGAAATTTTTCGGTGTTCAGACGGTCGGTTGGCTTCAGTTACCGGCATGGTGGGCGCGGGGGATAGGCAGCGTGCACCCCCTGCAGGTCCGCGAAGATTGGAAAGTTGAAGTGCTGAAGTAATCTGCCGAATTTTCCGAGTTTTCTGATTGTTTTGCTCGAAACGATTGAATCGTCCGCCAGGCTTCGGCCGATCAAGAAAGATGAACCCCGACCAAGTCGGTGGGACGGGGGATGCCCTGTGCCGGGAATGAGGATGGCGGACATGAAACGCGCAATGGCCCTGAGCATCGCTTTCGGTTGTTCGGCGCTGCCGGTCTGGGCGGAAGAACCAATCTGGCGTGCCGCGACGACGCCGCTATCGATCTCCCCGCAAAACCGATCTGCGGTCCAGGATTCGCGGAAATCGGCCGATGGAATGCCTGCCGCGACATGCCCGGCGATGTATTCGCTGACGCCTGCCGCGACGCCCTTTCAGACGCCCGCGGTGACACCAGCCGCAGCCAAGCCGAAGCCGAGCCTACAACTGCCGTCGTCGGTCGCTACGCCGATCGTCGTGCCCCATCGCCTCCGTATTGTACGGGGGACCTCTCCAGACGACGAAGCCGACATCTGGCGCGGCAGCAGCAGCGTGCCGACGCATCCGACCAAGGATGCTCCAACCGCCGCTGCCAAGCCCGCTACCAGTGAGCCAACCACTCCTCAAGGGCCGCAAACCCCAGCCACTACTACGCCTTCCGCTAGCACACCGGCCGCTACCGTGCCGGAGTTTTCTGTCGCCGAACCCCGTTCGCTGCCAGGCCGGGCCACGATCACTAGTGCCCCTACTGCGTCCGGGATGCCCAGTACGCTTCGTGCCGCCGGTATGTCCGGCATGCCCTCGGGAGGCGTTGTCCCGGTGCAGCATTCGAGTCCATCCCCTATCGTGTCGAGTGTGCCCGGCGTACCCGGTGCATCCGTCCCCAGTACGCCCAGCGTGCCCAGCATGCCTGGTGTCTCTGGCGTGCCCGGCGTGCCGATCGTCGAACCAGTGCCGGTAGACCCGGGGCGGTTGTCGTCGTTTGTCCCCGGTCGTGCCGTGGCTCCCCAGCGAGCGTTCGTAGGAGCGCAAGAGCCAATGATCAGCCCGATGTTGCCGATGCCATTGCCGCGTTCCGGGCCGGAACCGTCGATGCGCGATCCGCAACCGAAGGCTCCGACTTACGAAAAACTTCCTCCGTCGAAGTCGCTGATGTCGGATCATCTGCCGGGGTGGTCCAACGCTTCTGCCTGGGAGCATGGCAGCGAATCGGTCGGCGAGGTCGTGCTTCCCGGCGACAGCTTCCATGCTCCCCGGGCGTCGGCCACGACCGGACTGCATCGACCGCGTTTGATGCGTGGTTCGCCCGAGATCCGTTTGGTGCGGGAACCGTTGTTCGCCGATGTGCTGTTTCCCGGTTTCCAACCGTCCTGGTATCTGCGGGCCGAGTATCTGCTGTGGTGGATGACCGAAGCCCGCACGCCGGTATTGCTGACCGCCGGGCCACCGCGATTGCTGCCCAACGGCGGGGTGATCGGGGGATTCCTCAACGATCCGGCGACGCAAGTGTTGTTTGGCCCGGGAGATACCGACATCGGCTTACGCGATGGCGGCCGATTCACCTTGGGAATGTGGTTCACTGAAGCACGCACCTTCGGCGTTGAGGGGAACTTCTGGTTTCTCGGCAGTCGGGGGTATCAATTTGCGACCAACAACTTTCTCAATCCGGGGTTGGTGCTAACGCGGCCCGTGTTCGCGCTGAACCCGGACCCTTCCGGCGGTCTGTTGGGGCTGCCCGGCCCGTTTAGCGAACTGGTCGCAGTACCGGGGTTGTTCAACGGAGCGGCGAACATTGTCGGCAACAGCTACATCTACGGCACCGAGGCCAACTTGCTGTTCTCGAAGTGTGCTTGTCCCAGTCCGTGTGATGTCCCGGTGCCGTTACGCACCGAATGGTTCGTCGGTTATCGGCATGTGGGCTTAGATGAATCGATCGAAATCACGGAAGACATCACCTTCCTCGGAGCAGCAAGCTCGTTTCCTTCGGGGGCTGCTGTGGACATTCCCGGCACGCGAACTTTGGTCGTCGATCGATTCCAGGTGCAGAATCGCTTCAACGGCGGCCAACTGGGAGTGCGACGGATTCGTCAATTCGACCGCTGGATGAGCGAAGTGCGTGCCTCGGTGGCTTTCGGGGTGACCCATCTGATTTTGGACATCCAAGGCATCGCGGTGCGGAACATTCCCGGTCGGCCGACAACCTTCACACCGGGTGGCCTACTCGCTTTGCCCAGCAACATCGGGCGATCGAGCCGGAATCAGTTTAGCATCGTCCCCGAGTTGACCCTGAACGTCGGCTATCAGTTGAGCGACAACCTCCGCTTGTTTGCCGGCTACAATCTGCTGTACTGGACGAACGTGTTGCGTGCGACCGAGCAAATCGACACCACCATCGATGTGACCCTGGCTCCGCTAGTGCCGCCGGGGAGCTTTACTCCTGCCGGGCAGAATCGACCGGCGCGGTTGTGGCAAAACGCGGACGTGTTCCTGCACGGCATCAATCTCGGTGCCGAACTGCGCTGGTAAACCGCGCTGTTCGGCTGCGCCGGACCTGTCACCACATGGGAAGCTGGCCCCCCTGACTGAGAGCTATAATCAGAACCGCGACCACTAGCATGAGAGCTAATCAGAGCCACGACCGCTAGGGAGCGGTGCCATTGCTCCTCGGTCGCGGCTCTCTTGCCGCTCCCTTGCCGTCGCGGCTCTTTTGCCTCCAGCATGAGAGCGATATCAGAACCGCGACCGCTAGGGAGCGGCGGAATGGCGGAATGCCTGTGAAGACTCGATGAAAATCGGCGGCATCGAGTCGCATCGGAGGAGGCCAAGTGGCTCCTACACTAGCTTTTCACATCCCTGGAACTATGCCAAACAGTAGGATTGGCTTCATCGCTCTGCCCAGGGCGATGAGGTTGCATCGGAGATTGCCAAGTTTCCATCTCATCCATCCGAGGTAGCGAAGATGCGGAGTAGCTCCATGGGATTGACCGCTTGTGTACTGCTAGGCTTTGCGGTAGCGGGAGCGTCGGCACAAAACCCGTCTGAGCCGATTAGCCGAATCGCCTTTGGTTCGTGTGCCCATCAAGATCGTCCGCAACCGATCTGGGCCGCCGTTTTAGGGGCTCGGCCAGATCTGTTTCTGTTGTTGGGCGACAACATCTACGGCGACACCAACGACCTGAAGGAACTGCGTGCCAAATATGCCAAGTTTGGCAACGTGCCTGGTTTTCAACATCTCCGCAAGACCTGCCGGGTCATGGCGACCTGGGACGACCACGATTACGGCAAAAACGACGCCGGTGCCGAGTTTGAATTGCGCGAAGCCTCGCAACAGGTGTTTC